>JAHIUT010000011.1 GCA_018817085.1 Patescibacteria group bacterium
AAGGCTACAATTTCTTTACTCATAGCGATTTACGCGCTTTGGAAACCTCCGCTTGCACTTTTTTAATGTTTTTGAGGTCTTCTTTTTGCGCTTTAAAAAGATCGTAGTCCAAGCCAGTAAATGCGAAGGATATGGAGCTGGCGGGGATCCTGTATACTTTTCCGAGCTTTTTGGCAATAATCTCTCCGCGATTTATTAACTGATAAACGGTGTTTTTGCTTAATTGCAAAATGTCCGCAACCTGTTCTGGGGTATAAACTTGTGTTTTTATGGTTACATAATCCATAACTATCTTGTACCAAACATTACTAGATGTGTCAATAAGTAAATATGAATCTTTAACCCCCGAGGTTGAAGGGGGATGTTTTAGCATTAACGACAAAGTACTTATGGATTCGACGAGGTGTTTAAATGAATATATATAATAATGTTACAATTGATACATGAAAATCCGTTTATTGAGCGTAATTATTCCTTGTTTTAATGAGGAAAATAATTTGAAAAGGGGAGTTTTGCAAGAGCTTGCATCTTATTTGAATAAACAAAGGTACAAGTGGGAAGTGCTTATTTGTGATGATGGGTCTGCCGATAATAGTAAAAAAGCAATACAAGAGTTTGTTGCAAAGAATAATAGATTTAGATTGATAGAGATTAGTCATGCTGGAAAACCCCATGCTATATATGCGGGTGTTAAGTCTGCTGTTGGTGATATTTTTCTTTTTACGGATATGGACCAATCGACCTCTATTTCTGAAGTGGAAAAACTTTTGCCATGGTTTGATCGGGGTTACGATATTGTAATAGGGTCTAGAGGACTGAAAAGGGAAGGATTTTCCGCAACAAGAAAAGTAGCTTCTGTAGTTTTTAGGTATTTAAGAGGACTGTTCGTTCTTTCTTATATAGTGGATACCCAATGCGGTTTTAAAGCTATTAAAGCAGATTTAGCGAGAGAAATATTCCCTCTGCTTTCGTATTTTAGAAAGGGAAGTCGATTAGCAGGGTGGTCTGTGAGCGCTTATGACGCTGAAATGTTGTTTATCGCGGATAAATGGGGATACAAATTAAAAGAGGTTTTTGTAAAGTGGAAGGATAACGATATTAGCGATACGAAAAAGAGAAGCTCGGTGCGTTTTATACACCAATCAATTAACATGGCAAAAGAGGTTATAAATGTGGTGATAAACAACTGGCGAGGAACATACTCTGCGAGAGTTTGATGGGGGAGAATACCCAAAAGTTATTGAAATGATATAAGGATTTATTTAGAATAAGTTTATGATGAGAGGTTTGATAAAGGGGAAAGTCGCAGTTTTTATTGATGCCGCTAATCTGGAACTCTCCGCCAAAGACAGGGGCTGGAGAGTTGATTATTTGAAGCTTTATAGTTGGTTAAAAACGGAATTTGATGTATATTTTGTGGGGTTTTATACCGCTCGTTTTGATACGCAAGAACACGATCGTTTCCTAACTTTCCTGAAGAAAACAGGATATGAACTATCTATACCAAGCCTCTAAAGGAAATAAGAGATAGAGGCAATATCAAAGCTCATCATCGCAAGGCTAATTTTGATGTGGAAATAGCAGTAGACGCGCTCTCCAAAAGAGGGCTTTATAAAAATTTGATTCTTTTTTCTGGCGATAGCGATTTTGATTATTTAGTCAAATACCTAAGAAAAGCGGAAAAAAAAGTTGTAGTAATTTCCTTAAAACATCATATCTCAAGAGAATTGATAGAGAGCGCGGATTTTTATATGGATCTTAAAAAGATCAGAAAGTTTATTGAAAGAAAGCAATAAAAAAGCCCGTCTTTTGCAACGGGCGGTTGATAACAATCTGTTTCCAGACTGCGATTATAATATAGCATACTAGTTGGGACAATGTCAATGCTTTGTACAGGTGAGGGGTAGTACTTGTGTGACAGAGTGTGAAAGTCTAGACTAAGGAGTCTCCTTGTACAAGGAGACTCCTTTGTTAAATTTGCATTTTGTGGTAGGATAGTATTAGTTGTTTGAATACTTGTCCGTTTTTTGAAAATGTTTCGTCATTCCAGCAGAAGCTGGAATCCAGGGAAGGAAATGACTGGATCCTGAATCCAGTTCAGGATGACAAGAGGGTATTAGGGACTAACCCGCCGTAGGCGGGCAAGCCCCTAAATCAAATCTGCCTTCGGTGGAAAAGGAGAATGGAGATGGGGGTCTATATTTTTTATAAACTATGTACAAAAATATACTTGTAACGGGTGGGAATGGTTTCATTGGAAGTCATGTGGTAGAAAATCTTTTGAATAAAGGGCATGTCCCCATCATATTTGACCGTAAGGGTCCCACAGCTCAAGTTAAAGGGGTATCCTACTTTTGGGGGGACATAATCAACAAAAACAGTGTTGACGAGGCGGTTTTAAATTCAGACGGTGTAATTGACCTTGCTGGTATATTAGGCACATCTGAAACAGTTGACAATCCTTTTCCCTGCATTGAAACAAATATACTAGGAGCATTAAATGTGTTTGAGGCTTGTAGGAGTCATGTCAAACCTGCTGTCCAAATAAGTCTGGGCAATTTTTGGATGAATAATCCTTATTCTATTTCTAAGAACACTGCGGAACGATTGGCTCTTATGTATAACAAGGAGCATGGTACTAGAATTGCCATAGTAAGAGGTTTGAATGCGTACGGGGAAGGCCAAAAGCACGCTCCTGTCAGAAAGATAATACCAAATTTTATTGTCAGAGCTCTTCGCAACACCCCTATAGAAATATACGGCGATGGTTCGCAAATTATGGATATGATTTATGTTAAGGATCTTGCAGAGATACTGGTAAGGGCGTTGTTAGTTGAACATAAGGTTTACGACCGGATATTTGAAGCGGGGACAGGCCTTTCTACGGATGTTAATTATATAGCTAAAGTGGTGATAAAAGAGGCAAAATCAGGATCTGAAATCAAATATTTACCTATGAGACCTGGAGAAGAGAAAAGTGCTGTAGTACTTGGCAACCCCGTAACATTGAAACCTCTGGGAGATATAAAATTGAGGGGTTTGGACGAAACTTTGTCTGGAGTAATTTCTTGGTACAAAAATAATTATCCTTGGAGAGAGATTAGATTTTAGAATAAATATCTGGTTATGACTTACGACTATTTCTCCGATTTAAAGATAATAAAACATCCCGATAAAATAAAGGAGTTGTTTGAAAGCGGGGACTCTTTTCCCATAATGGCCGAAATTGATCCGACAAACGCCTGTAATTTCAACTGTTACTATTGTTGCGATAGGGAAATAAACAAAGATAGAAAGAGTTTGCCAAAAACCCGAGCTTTTACCTTGATTGATGAGCTTTGCGCTAAAAATCTCAAGTCTGTTGTAATCAAGGGTGGGGGAGAGCCACTTATTTCTCCGTATGTAGAGGAATATTTGAAACATATACACAGCAAAGGTCTTGATATTGGGATTATCACTAATGGTTCAAATATTCCAGAAACCCTATGCAGGACAATATGTGCTACTTCCAAGTGGATTAAGATAAGTTTGGACGCAGGGACAGAGAAAACGCATACAGAAATGCACAGACCTCTGAATGGGCCGGTATTTGATAAAGTGTTATCAAATATTGAGAAGCTTGTGGGGATGAGGGGCAAGAATGGCAGTGGGTTAACGATAGGTGTAAATTTTACGATAAATGAAATTAACTATCCCGAAATTGTGCTTGCTACGGATTTAGTAAAAAAAATTGGAGTAGATTATATCCTGCTAAAAATTATGGTGTTTGAAGAGAGGGGGGTTTCGGGGGATCTTTTTAGAAAGAGGCGGAATCAAACAGAAAAATTAATCAAGGAAGCCCAGAAATTGGCAACGGGGGATTTTCATGTATTTTTTAGAGACTTAAAAAATGCGGATAAAGGGTGGAAAAAATGTCTTTTTAATCCATTTATTACTATTATATGCGCGAATGGTGATGTGTATCCTTGTTGCCATACAAAAGGGAGGAAAGGATATTTATATGGTAATATCCTAGATAATTCTTTTCTAGATGTTTGGAAAGGGGCGCTTAGAAAAGAAGTATATAGAAAATGTGTTAATAAAGAATGTTTGAAGTATTGCAGTTTTAGGTACACTGGACATAACAGGATATTGAATTATATTTTTGAGGAGCAACCCCACGAGAATTTTATATGAACATATTAAGGATAGTGTATGAATATCCCGAACCGTGGGATTCTATAGGCATAGTGGCTTACGAATTATCCAAAGCGCAGGCAGAGTTAAAGTATAATGTGGTTATATTTTG
>JAHIUT010000012.1 GCA_018817085.1 Patescibacteria group bacterium
TCTTTTAAACATATTCAGCTTACGAAAGATAGAATTTCCATCGTCCGAAAAAATGAAATACGGGAAAAGGAGGTAGTTTACGGTCCTTTTCCTTATGGAGGTTCTGCGGAAATTATAATTAAAACTTTAAGAAAAATCTTTCCTTTTAGAGATTGTTCGTTATCCAAGTTTTCAAGATATTGTAAATTAAACAAACCCTGTCTTTACGGGCATACTAAAATTTGTCCCGCTCCTTGCACGAGCGAGGAAGGGGAGAGGATAAATATTGAAAACATCAAAAAGGTTAAAGAAGTTCTTTTCAGAAATATGCCTAAACTTATCCGCGCTCTAGAAAAGGAGATGAAAGAAAATTCCGCAAAGTTAAATTATGAAAAAGCGCGAATCGTTAGAGACCAAATCTATAAACTGCAAAATATGTCTTATAAAAGCAATTCTAATGAGTATATGGAAAACCCCAATTTGATTATTGATAGAGCGAAAGATGAGCTTTTAGAGCTTGCCAATTTAATTGAGGTTAAATGCAAAAAAAGAATTGATTTAAAAAGGATTGAATTTTACGATGTGTCTAACATATCTGGTAAATGGGCGGTAGGGTCTATGGTGGTGGCGATGGGGGGTTTAGTGGATAAAGACCAATATCGCAGGTTTAGGATTAAAACTATAGATTTCCCAAACGACGCTAATATGCTTAAAGAGGTTTTAGTGAGAAGATTAAAACATCTAGAATGGCAAACACCTAATCTTATTGTTTTAGATGGCGGGAAGTCTCAAGTGTCTGTGGCTAATACTATAAAGGGGTTGGAAAACATCCCTATTTTAGGTTTAGCTAAAAGACTTGAAACGGTAGTGTTTTATGATAAAAATTCCAAAAAATTTATGGAGATTACTCTTTCTAAACATAGCAAAGCTTTACAATTACTTCAAAAACTTAGGGACGAAGCTCATAGATTTGCTATAACATATCACAGGAAGTTGAGGATGGGCGTTATTGCGAGGAACTGATAACTATTTCCGGTTATTAACACAGCGTCATTGCGATCCCGAGCTTTGGCGAGGGAGAAGCAATCTCATTGAGATTGCTTTGTCGCTCGTTACACTCGCTCCTCGCAATGACGGGGGTTAGACTTCCCCAAGATGTGGTATTATTGAATTATGAAAAAAATTTTGCGGACAATTTTATTTAATATTGTGGGTATTTATTTAGCAAGCCAGATACTTGAGGGGCTTTCTTATAACGGCGTCATCAAAGTTCTGGTTTTGGCAGGTATTGCTTTAACATTAGCGGGATTTATTGTTAAACCGATAATTAAAATAATAACTCTGCCTATAAACTTTATTACTCTTGGCATATTCTCTTGGCTTATAGATGTGTTCATTTTGTATCTGGTTACGGTTTTCGTTCCCAAATTTACCATATCCTCGTTTGCTTTTAGCGGTTTTTCTTATAATGGTTTTTCAATTCCGTTTATGTCTTTTTCGCTATTTTGGGCTTTTGTTTTATGCTCTTTTGTAATATCTATATTAGTTGGTATTTTTAAATATATATGCGATTAATATTTCAAATGATTCTTATTTTAGTGTCTTTTATATTGGTGGCGCTTATACTTTTGCAAGCGCGAGGCACGGGTCTTTCGGCTACTTTTGGAGGCAGTTTATCGTATTACAGTTCCAAAAGGGGCATAGAAAAATTCCTTTTTATAACCACAATAATAATGGGGGCGCTTTTTTCTACAATAGCCTTTTTAGGGGTTTTTGTTTACTAAAAAATGATACAAATACTTGCGTTAATACTACTTTTTTTTGAGTCGGTACTTTTAGGACCTACTTATAAGCATGGTTCTGTGGGTTTCCCCAAAAGTTTTAATCCTTTATACGCAAAATCCGATTCTGAAAAAATGATTTCCAGTTTGGTTTTTAGAGGTCTTTTTAAATATAACGACAACCAAGAACTTGTTCCCGATTTGGCTGAAAGTTACAAAATAGCGGAGGACGGGCTTTCTTATGAGGTTAAATTAAAGGATACTGTAAAGTGGCACAATGGGGAGCCTATCACCGCAAACGATGTTTTATACACCGCTTCCAAATCTTCTGTATTAAGAGAGATTTCAACAGACAAAATTGACGATAAAACAGTGCGGTTTAATCTTCCCAATAAATTTTCTCCGTTTTTAGACCTTTTAACTTTGGGGATAGTCCCAACAAATTCCGAAGATTCCAGTTCTCTTTTGATGTTTGGGTCGGGAGATTTTATAGTTAGCCGGGTTAAAATGGATAAATCCAATATTAAAGAGGTTTTTTTGATTACAAAGAATTCGTCGTTTCAGTTTAGAAAGATTGTTTTTAAATTTTATGAGAACGAAGGGTCGCTTATGAGCGCGTATAAATTGGGGGAGATAAATGGGTTTTTGTCTAAAGACCGGTTTGTTTGGGATAACATAAGTGATTTTAGGGTTAATTTTTTAGGAAGACATTTTGTTTTGTCTTTTAACACCAAATCAAAACTTTTGGAGTTGGCGGAAGACCGAAAAAGTCTTATGGAGGCTATAGATTACGAAAAGTTTTTCAGTACGGTAATAAACGAAAAAGGAATTCCCGCCAATGGGCCTTTAAGCAAAACATGGGCGGAAGATGCGGATTTGGAGTTTACAAAGTATGAGAAGGCGGAAGAAAAAGACCCCGACCCGGAAAAGGTTATAAATTTCTTTTATATTGCGGGAGCGGAGTCGGCAAGAATTTCTCAATTTATTAAAAACTCTTGGGAAAAAATAGGTTACACGGTTAATTTGCAGGAGATTCCGGCGGAGAATTTACTGGCGAATGTTAGAAAACACGAGGATTTTGATGTACTTTTATTAGGAGAGGAGGTATCAAGGGACCCCGACCGATATGTTTTTTGGCATTCTACGCAAGGGGATACCGGTCTAAATTTTGGCGACTATAAGGCAGTTCGTGTTGATAGAGCTTTGGAGGAGGGGAGAAGCGCTTTGGATAGGCAAGAGCGAATAAAGCATTATGGAATTATGCAAAAGGTTTTTGTGGAGGATGTTCCCGCGATATTTCTGTATCATCCAACATTTCATTTTTATCTTTCAAAACAGATAACGGGGGTTAATTTAACGAACATTTACTATCCTTGGGAAATTTTTAAAAGTTTTAAAGACTGGACCCTGAAATCGGAATAGGGTTTTTAGGTTTTAAAGGAGTTTCCTTTGAAAAAGGAGACTCCTTCGTTAATATGGAAAATACCTAGCGTACATTACAAATATACCCATAAAAACCACTCCAAAGAAAAACATTAAACCCCCTAAAATTTTAAGTATTTTAAGCTCTTCTTTAACTTTAATTTTCTGCAAATGAGGAAGTTTAATTTTTTTATTAAGGACTTTCCCGGCTCTTTTTTCTACAAACTCATTAAATTTTTTGGTAAAGAAAGCGCTAAGGAAGCCAAAGGTTAGTAATAAAAGGGAGGACAGTAGTAAACAAATAATTGTGCCTATATCATTCATATTCTAATATTACCACAACCCCACTAAAATTTGACTGAATAATAATCCAACGAGAGCGCATACAATACCCACAAGCCAAAATCTTATGACTACTTTGTCCTCGTCCCAACCCAAAGCTTGAAAATGATGATGCAATGGGGCTATCTTAAACAACCTTTTTCCGTTTCTAAAAACAAAAGAACCCCATTGCAAAAGCGAGGACAATCCTTCCGCAACGAATACCGCTCCGATAATAAAAAAAGGCAGAGAAATATTGAGGATAAGGGCTATTACTGCAAGAATTGCGCCAAAAGCCAGCGCTCCTGTATCTCCCATAAAAAGTCTTGCGGGAGAAACATTAAAATACAAAAACGCAAGAATTGCGCCAAACAAGATAGAAATTAGTACTAAAACATCCCCATTCCCAAAAGCGCAGAGTCCGAGAGCAGATAAAGCCACAAGCAAAAGACCTCCGGATAAACCGTCCATTCCGTCGGTAATGTTAAAGGCATTGGTAAAAAAAACTATTACTAGCGTAGCATAAGGAATATACCATAACCCCCAAACCGCTTTTCCAAGAAAATTGTATAGCAGGATGGAAATTATCAAAGAAAGTCCAAGTTGGATTGCAAGTTTATATCTTACTCTAAGAAAAGATCCGTTTTTATTCCGTATTCTAATAAACTTTTGAATATCGTCTATAAAACCAAGAACGGCAAAGGAAAATAGTGTAGTAAGAAGTATAATAATTGTCCAACTTATATGCGAAGATAGTAGAAAAGAGTGGATAAAAACTAAAAATAAAGTTACTGCAATAATTAAAATACCGCCTCCCACGGGAGTTCCTACTTTATGTCCGCGCAACTTATTGAACAAAGTTTTTCGGCCAAGAATGTCTTTGCTTAAATTCTCGGGGTTTTGGAATTTGAGTTTATACAAAAGATTTATGAAAGGTATAAAAAGGATGCCCGAAAGAACAAAAGAGACTATTGTTAATATTAGATAGTTTATTACCTGTTCCACACTATTTATTATAACGGATTTGAAACTATTTTCATTACACCAAAAAGAGTATGTTTATGTTCCAGATTTAAGGTCTTTTACTTAACTTACCCCACCCCGCCACTCACTATATAATTATCACACCTTGGATGCGAGAACATACACTGATATAATATTAAATATGATAATAAAATATCCTGTAATAGATCATACTATATCCCAACCGTTTGGCAGAGATGCAACTAACGATCCTATTTACCGCGAGTTCTACGATCTATTTGATTATAAACACTGTGGAGTAGATTTTCCTGTATCTGTGGGAACCGAAGTATTTGCCGCTTTTCCTGGTATTGTCGTGAGAAAAGAGTGTCATGTCTGGATGGGAAATGTAATAGGGATAAGAAACGGGAATATTGTTGCTCTATATGTTCATTTAAACAGTAGTGTATTAAATCCTGGTGATAAGGTAAAAGAAGGCGATATTATAGGAATCTCTGGTTGTACAGGAAAAGCGTGCCCAACACCGCATCTCCATTTTGAAACTCGGGATATAACAAAAACCCCTTTAAAAAACATGGTGTTTGACCCCCCGTTTAATCAAAAACTATCCTGTTTTATAGATATATTTGAATACATAGTAAACAATAAAAACACCAAAAAAACTCTAAAAAGCTTATCCAAACTCTATTTTGGTACGGAGAAACATTGGAAACTTATAAGAAACAGTAATAACTTAGATTTTGATGGCGATCGCTTGTTAGAGGATGGGTTGAAGCTAACAATCCCGAACTATTCCGTCAAGGATAAATTGAGATAACCAGGTTGCCTATCTTTCGACAAACAACCTGGTTAAGTGTTAAAACAATAAAATCAACTACCTCGGGAGTGGCAGAGGTTTTAGGTAAAGGAAATATTCTGGGGTGGCATAGTAGAGGATGTTAGAACTATCCTTCAAGAACAACAGGATTACATTTATATTCCTGATTTGGTATCTAGCAATCTATAAGGTCTTTACCCAATATTCCAACCACCAATCTTTATCCCCTTTTCTAGTTGCTTCTTCGATTACTTCAAAACCATTTCTTTCCAATACAGCGTGAAATTCTTCTAGAGAATAATAAGCAAACCAGCGACCTGTATCAGGATCCGTTCTTTCACCCGCACCAGCTTTAAGGGAAATAAAACCAATACCACCAGATCTAACTACCTTTTTTATTTGCTTTAATGCGCCATCGATTTTATCTTTAGGGATATGTAGGAGGGTAGCGACCGACCAAAAACCATCAAACTCACTGTTTTTAAAATCTAGATCGTGGACAGCAATAGGAATAAATTTTGCAGTAGGGTTGGCTTTTTTCGCAACTTTTAATAGTCCTTCGGAAGCATCCGTTCCAATATAATCGTAGCCTAGCGATATTAAAGCAGTAGCGTCCTTACCTGAACCAGAACCAATTTCCAAAATTTTCCCGTGTGGTAAAAGTTTGTGTAACTTTTCCATTTCGCCTCTCCAGAAAGTATCTGATTGTTTATGGCAATGGGCTAAAGACCAATTTTTTGCCTCTCGATCATAATAATCAATTGTATGTTTTATTTTATCTACTTTATCGCGCATAGAAAAATTATAACATTTTACCCCACCTCGCTACTCCCTATTGTTTTTGACTATCGTCTAAACCATCTAGCTTTACAAAAAAGGAACGGCGGGCTCGTCGTTTAATATCACACTTGCCATCTATAGCCATAGACAAACTTCCTTTAAAGAATAGATTTTCTATCTTTTTATTGAAAAGTTTAGTATTTTCAATAGCGCTTTTATAATCCCCGTCATTTGACACGAGAATAGCCACATCGTATTTATCAAGAGCGGCCATAGCAACCATATCTGTTGCCAATTGAGTATCTAAATTCTTTTCTTGGAGCTGTCCTTTAGTACCTCTTAAATCTCCAAATTTAATTGAAACATCGGACAACTTTTCAATTTCCCCGTAATATTTTTGAGTTAGATTATATCTTCTTTGTTCTTTAGGAGTTCCGTCCAATAAATAGGAAGGAGGACGGACGCAGTAAAACCCAACATACACAAGGATTCTGTTTCCAGCCAGCCTTTTGGCAAGTGTTAACGGATTATATAAACCAACCCAGCTTTTATCTATTTTTCTTATATCGTAAATATGATGGAAAACATTGCTGTTATCTATAAAAACAGCAACCCGTTTTGGATTATTCATATAATTGGATAATATAATTTCAGCGCATAAAAAACAAGAACCCCGAAAGGTTCTTGTTGCTTACCGTAGCCGAAGCACACGATAAGGATTTGTTACTGTTAATAATAGGAAATATTTCCAGTCTTGTCAATGAGCAGATTTTATGTTGTCCTAACAACCCAAAAAGGCTGGGGTCGCATTGTCAGCGACATTAGAACCATTATCCAGCAACAAAGGGGTTTCGTTTATGTTCCTGATTTGAGGTCGTTTGCTTAATTCACCCCACACCTATTTTCACTATTGTTTTGGGAACAAAAAACAACCTCGTTAAAAGGTTGTTACTTGTCTTAAATAAACCAAGATTTTGATTTACTTGAGTCAAAAGAGGTAAGCGATTGGAAAAAGACCTACTTACCTCTTTGGAAGACTTGGAGAGCAATGCCAACCAATTCAAGGTCGATAACCACGGATTCTCTGAAATCCACGAATTTCAGCATAGAACTGCTGACAAATCTCTCTATCCCTTACCACGAATCTGACTTCGCTTACCATACTCGACACAGGACCAAGTTCTCCGAGGTATCCTCCTTCTGCACTTACGGTAAACTCGGCGTGTTGGGGGGCGCTTTTGTTTTCTTCTTCCCATTTGCGATTTTTGTCGTGGTGGTCGGCAAGGGTAGCCAAGAGGTCACCACTTACTATACCTATGTTGGTAACGAAAGCGAAGTCCCAAACCACCAAGAACCAGAGAACCACGAAACTGCCCCTTGCAGTCAACACACTTTGCAATTACGACTCCTAAATCAATGGGCATTTTTCCCTCCGTAGGTTTACTGAAATGAATGGGTTTTGTCAACCGCAATGGTTTCGTTATATCACAATCCTATAGCAATGTCAAGCTTTGGGATAGCGTCCACCCCACCCCGCTACTCACTATAATTTGCAAAGGTGCGTAAAGGTAGGATTTTAGGGGGTAGCTTGTATTACCTATAAATAACCAAATCCTCTATTTTGCCTTTGTATTCGTCCAGTACCCCAATGATTATGTCCACAACTTCGTGGGGATGGAGAGTTTTCTCCTCCTTCTTTTCCAATCCAAAAATAACCATAATTCTATTGATAAAGTCTCGTTTCCTATACCCAACAAATAGAGGTACTGTGGCTAGTGTTTTTAGATTGTATAAAGAAGCGAGATTAAAAGCGCTTCGGAAGGCTTTATGTAAGAGGATAAAATCAATTATATTGTCGGGGTTTTCTTTGTCTTTATAAGGCAGAAAGATGATGTTTTTGACCTTTAAACCATATCCTTTTGTTATGACCGCACTCCCAAAATCACAAAATCCAATGGACGACAATTCCTTCTCCAAATCTTTTCCAGCAAGCTCTATTATACTGCTTACTAGCTTGCTCTCTTTACAGTAGGTCAAATCAGTAAAGCAGGGGCAAATAAGGGCATCTCCATCAAATTCAAGGATGTCCCCTTTTCCAAAATACATCTTTGGTGTTATTTTAGCTTTGTATTTACGGCACATAAAATTTTGGTTAATCTAACTAATTATACCTTACGAATGGTTTCAAACAGTTCTTGCTGACAATTTTGAAACGATGCGTCAAAGATGATGCGGTACTCAAAGTTTTTGTTTGTTTGCTGAAACTCCATAAAGCCTATTTCTTTTGCAAACACTTCGCTAAAAAGGTTTTCTATTTTGCCTTTGTATTCTTGCTTATTCTTCTCATACCCCTCTTTTTCTCGGTTGGATTTAACCTCAACCACCAAAAACCTCGTTAAATGATCTGCTTTGTTTAGATTTTATCCTTGCAAAGCTAGTCCAAAAGATCGGGAATAGAAATGACCTAAAAGGTTGTATAGGGATTGCTGTTGATGATCTCACCAGACCAACCCCAGCAAGTATAATTTGTGATTTTTTAGTGAGATACCTTTATGACAAAGGTGTAGCAATGTCGTCTATTCACTTTTTTATAGCTACTGGCGCCCATCGTCAGCTTACAAAGGACGATATTATTAAAAAGATTGGGAAACTATCCTACCAGAACTGTGCTATACATCATCATTCTCCCTTCTGCAATACAAAATACTTGGGAAAAACAAAATATCAAACCCCCATATTTGTAAATAAAGGTTTTATGGAAATGGGTTTTAAGATCGTTATAGGAGGTGTGTTGCCTCATAGCTCCGTTGGTTTTAGTGGGGGCGCTAAATTAGTAGTGCCTGGTCTAAGCGGAATCAAAACGATATGCGCTCTCCACCGCAGTACTCCACACAGAAAAGGAAAGTTTGCGGAAATTAAGGATAATGTTCTGCGGGATGATATAGACGAGGCGGGTAAATTAGTTGATGTGGATGTTTATATTCAAGTGGTATGTAGTCCTAACAACAGAACTATAGCCCATATTCTAACTGGCGATGATTTATACTGCTATCGCAAAGCAGTTGAGTATGTAAAGGAAAAAGCCACACTTAAAATAGGCAAAAGTTATGATATCGGAATTTTCAATGCCTACCCTCTTGATACAGAGTTTCTTCAAGCAGGAAAAGCTTTTGATATAATGAGAGCCACAGAAAATAAAGTAATAAAAGAAAACGGAATTGTTATTCTGAGTACGGCGGCATCAGAAGGGCACGGTTTTCATCATGTTAGAAGCCCGGATATGCTATATCCTTTTTTGGGTGATTGGACAAAAGCGTATGCTCCTAGAGAGTTGATCTTTTTTGGTGAAAATATTAAGCCTTCTATGCTTCCTGAAGAAACCCGCGTTAATTCAAAGGTATTCAATAAGTGGGCACCATTATTATCCTATCTGCAAAAGCGGTTTCCAGTAGCCAATGTGGTTGTTTTCCCATACGCCTCTACACAAATTCCTAAATACACGGGAAAATAAATTAAAAAATCTGCTGGAGTTCCTTGATTGAATCAATCGCTAATAATTCTTTTTCTTTGTAATCGTCCCTTGGAAAAAGAACAACTTTTCCAAAACCTATATTTAAAGCAGTCTGCAGATTTTCAATTTTATTGTCCACAAATGCGCATTCGTGAGGCTCTTTGTTAAGCTGTTTTAATGCGTAATGGAAAATGTCTGGATGCGGTTTATCTATATTAATCTCTCGTGAAAGCACAACTGCGCTAAAATATTTTTCCAGCTTAAAATCTTTCAACTCAAAATGTTTCCTGGAAACTAAGCAATTGGAGATTATTCCCAGCTGATATTTTTCTGACAGATAATCTAGAACCTCTCTAACACCTTCTACAAGCACATAACACCGTTTTACATGGCACATAGTCATATATTCAACTGTTTCTGTAGAGGGAACTATTCCAAGGGATTTTAATAACTTCCTATTAAACATTCTGAAATATTCAATTTCTTTTTCCAGCGTACCTATGTCCTTCCACGCCCCTTGGATTTCTTTGTCGGATTTTATTAACTCCTTCTCTTTAGAGCTATATTTATCAAACCCCACTCCAAGATAATTAGCTATTTGTTCATTGATATTAACAATCTTCCTAAACAACACATCCCCACCATCAAAGAAGATTGCTTTTATCAAAGGTTGCTCACTCATACTCATTATTGAAATTATACACTATTTTTTTGAAATATATGGATTTAGCGAAAAATCGCCACTTCTTTTAACCCCTCATTCTCTTTAGCAATTGCTGTAACAATACACATAATCTGCTCAGTACTTAAATAATTTTCTTCCTTTGGGTTTGAAAACATATCCAATATCCTTTCAAAAATACTTTTCTTTTTCCTTCTTATCAAAGGAAGGCTTATAGCTAGGTTTTTAATATGATAAAGCCTTACAAGACTAAACACCGCTTTTATTGCTTGGTGCATTAAAATAGAGTCAATATGTTCATTTGGATTATTACTATCTTTATAGGGGTAAAAGATAATAGATTTTACATTTAGTTTGTACCCCCCAACTATTACTGCATGTCCTATTCCACAAAACCCAATTGCCAAAAGCTCGGTTAATAAATCCGTTCCAGCTTGTTCAAATATAGCCTCAACCACAGAATTGACTTTATCATTGCTCAATTCCACATCGCAGGGGCAAATAATGGCGTCTCCTGTATAATCAACAATATTTCCTGTTAGTAGAGTAAATTTAGACATTTCTTTGGAAAAAGGAACTAACCCCTGCCCGCCTCTGGAGGGCCGAATCGGGGCAGTCCCTTTTTGGATAAGCTGTGGGGTTATCAAACCCTGAGTGTAGTCGAAGGGTAGCTGACGGGATTTGAACCCGCAACTTCTTCCTCCACAGGGAAGCGCTCTACCATTGAGCTACAGCCACCATTTTTAATTCCAATTCCTCTAATTATACTACAAAATTAGAATTCTCGTTCTCGCGAGGATAGGGAAAGGGGTTCCTACCCTTAAATACAATAAAAATTGCACACCGATTGTGGGTATGGTTATTCCGACAAAAACTCTTCCCTCAACACTTGCCATAACTCTTTTTTATCCTCATCATACCCCAACGCCCAAATGCCAACACCTTGCAAATTCTCTCTTTTAGCGAGAATATACTTTTCTCTTAAAGATTCGGCATTCTCAAAATATACTTGTCTCGTGGCGCCCGTATCCGAGATATATGTAAAATAGGGAACTTTGGCTTCTGTATCCCATAAGAGATCTTTCTGATAATCGCTGTTTGAAATTTGAGCGTAGTTTTGCGAAATGGAATACCCCAAAACATCATCTCCCGGTATTCTCGTTGAGTTTGGTTCGGTATTTTCCACAACCCAGTTATACCCATAATAGGGGACACCCAAAATTAATTTTTCAGAACTGGCTACCTTTTTATAATCCTCAATCATTCTGGTTATGTCATAATCATATTTGTCAGGATATCCACTTATAGGAGCAACAGGACCAGCTTTGTCTGATGTTGGACGGTAAAAATCATAAGCCATTATAAAAAGTCCATCCGCAACATTATTAAGTTGCGCAATATTAGTTATTCTTACTTTTTGAAGACTATCGGCAAATGTGGAAACCGTTACTTTGGCATTGGCATTTTTTATGGTCAACTCGTTTTTTATAAAAGCCACAAAATTGGTATATCTCGTTTCCAAAAGATAAGGTGGTATCCCCATATACTCAAAATCTAAATTTATATCCCAAATTCCTTTCTCCGTTAACTCCGCCAAAACATTGTCAAATAAGTTGTACCAACAAGAATTACAGCTTAACAAATTTTCAATATCGCCATTATCGTGAACGGCAAGAGTTAAAGCAACTCTAACTTTGTTGGCTTTGGCATTTTTAATAACCGTTTTTATGGTGTTTCCTTCTTTCCAAGCAAGATACCCCGGTTCGGAAGTTCCATCTTCGGTTCTAGTTATAAAATTGCCTTTTCCGTCAACATACAACGCAAAGTAGGCTATGTCCGTTAAAGTTTGGTAGTCCAGATTTTTTTCTTCGCTTAAACTCCAATAGGGGAGAAAACCGAAAACAGTTTTGGACGGTTTTTCAATAGCCGACGCTTTGAATATTTTCTCAATAAACCTAAAAGGACCGCTGGGATTTTTTACTTCAATAACAGGACTGTACACATCCCCACTCCCCCGCCTTTGAACAATAAACGACATCGCCCCCAGTATTACGGTTAGCGCAAGAAATAGTAGTATTAAAATACGAATTTTTAGTCCGAACATACTTTTATTTTCTCATTTTTTGCGGATAATCAAAAGGGGTTTAAAAGAAAATGTGCCGAGGGTCAGAATCGAACTGACATAACTTGTTTTTCAGACAAGCGCCTTGACCAACTTGGCAACCTCGGCCCTTCGACTACGCTCAGGGTCGTGACCTTTCGACTACGCTCAGGGTCGTGACCTTTCGACTACGCTCAGGGTCGTGACCTTTCGACTACGCTCAGGGTCGTGACCTTTCGACTACGCTCAGGGTCGTGACTCTTCTACAAAAGGAGTAGGACTCCTTGAGCGGGATACGAGAGTCGAACTCGTGCATCCACCTTGGCAAGGTGGCGTACTACCGCTGTACTAATCCCGCAAAAAATCAAGTGGGCGAGGAGAGACTTGAACTCTCACCTCCGTTTAAGGAGATTGGATTTTAAGTCCAACGCGTCTGCCAATTCCGCCACTCGCCCTAAATTCCTTACCGTTTCTGATATTTTTAGCCTTCGGCATCTAACAACTTTGCCACTCGCCCCAAACCCCCAACATTTTATCATAAAATTTTTTCTATATCTTTATGGAAACTTTCTATAACTTCGCTCGTCGCGCTTTTAATTTTTTCCTCTATACCCGCTACCTTTTCCTTTAAATGTCCCCAAATTTTATTATGCTCGTCTTGAGCTAAAAATTTTAAAAAGACATCTTTATCCTCTTCCTCAAGCTCCGATAAAACTGTGTCCATTACTTTGTGATAAACAGTTTGTTCCGCTAATGTAATTAAGCTTAATTTCTCCGTATCCGAGAAATCTAGCTTTTCAATCTTAATAATTAAAGTGTCTATTTTGATTATAGGGCTGTAAAAATGTTTGAACAGCTATGTAATACCTTTCATTGAGCATATCTTCTTTTGTAAAGTCCTTATTGCTAAAAGAAAAGTATCCCCACGCTCCTAAACCGGGCGCAATCCCCGATGGAAGGTACATCGCCACATCCTCCGCGTTTTCGGCATGTTTTAAAAGGGTATCTCCGGGAAACCGAAACAAATGTTGTTCCCCGCCGATTAAACCGTAACTACGATTAAGTTTTTTGCCCTCTATTTCCGCAGTTACATTAAGATTGTAATCTTTATGTTTAGCAAAAAGAGAATCGCGCGCCTCAAAATTTTTATCTACCCATTTTTTACTTAGAGATTCATATTTTCCCATTATTTCTTTTTATCAAGTTTAGTAAGCTTTAGAAGTTTAACCCCAAAATACACAACTAAAGCTATAACTAAAAAATCTATGGTGGTGTTTACAAAATTACCCCACATTATTTTAGAACTCCCAATTGGAATATAAGCTTCGTTTAAGTTTCCCGCCGCGCCGAGAATTAGCCCAAGAATTGGGTTTATAATATCCAAAACAAGGGCAGCCACAACTTTAGAAATTGCGCCGCCGAGGATAAACCCAACAGCAAGCCCAACAATACCTTGTTCGCGAATAAAATCTATAAATCCTTTCATCTACAATTATCTCCTTTCGTGGAATTCACAACTATATTATATAGATATTTTTATCTATTTTTCTACGGTAATAATTTCAATGTTTTCTATAGTAACAGGATTTACTGGTTGAGATTTTTCTGTCGGATTACTTGGATTAATTTTTACTTCGGCGGTCGCTATTTTATCTACTACCTCAATTCCTTCTGTTACCATTCCAAATATTACATATAGCTTTTGTATTGGCGCGCTTTCATGCATAATAAAAAACTGGCTGCCATTGGTATTGGGGCCAGAATTAGCCATTGCAACCGTACCCCGAGTATATTCTTTAGTGATAGGTTCATCGTCAAACATATACCCAGGTCCTCCTGTGCCATTACCTTTGGGGTCTCCGCCTTGAATCATAAAATCTTTAATGACCCGATGAAATATCGTGCCGTCATAAAAAGTTTTTTGCGCAAGATACACAAAATTATTAGTGGTTATTGGGGTCTGCTCCGTATCCAACTCAATAGTAATCTTCCCTTCTGAAGTGGTAATAATAGCGTTATATTTTTTATTCTCTTCAAGTATAAAAGGAACGGGTATTTCAATATCGTTTGTGTTCATAACTTCTGATTCTACATTATTTGTTACGGTTTCTTCAACTTGTGTTTTTATCTCCGGATTTTTGTTTGTTTTAGCAAACTTATTTATGACTAATACCAAAACAACAATTACAATAACGCCTACAACATATATATTTTTGTTCATAGATGAAATATTAACATAAATGTTAAAATGTATATATGAAAATCGGCACTTTGCTTGTGGAATTAGATAAATTAAATTTCCCTAAAGACCAATATGCCATAACTTCCTCTGGTTCCTTAGCAATTAGAGATATAAGGGAAGCTAATGATTTGGACATTATAGTATCTCCCCAACTTTGGGAGAAACTTTCAAAGAAATATCCAGTCAAAAAAGAGGGGTTTGAAAGCATAGAAATTGGAAACATTCAGATTTTATGGAAAGGCTCTTTTTTTACAGATTCAAAAGTTGCAACAGTTGAGGAACAGATAAAAACGGCAGATATTATAAAAGGTTATAGATTTGTAAATCTGGACTTAATCAAGAAATTCAAACAATTAGGCGGAAGAGAGAAAGATAAAAAGGATTTAGAGTTGATAAAAAATTACGAAATCTTTCAGTCTCCTCTTTTGTCCAAACTTTTTTTATCTAAGGAGTTTCCTTTTTCAAAGGAGACTCCTTTGTTAGATTTTTCCTTAATGAATTTATCCTTTATATTTGTTTCTTCCAAAAGCTTTCTGACTACCGCTTGTTCTGGGTTCTCTCCTGACTTCTGCAAAATTTCCCCTTTAGAAAATGAAAAGGCTCGGTAACAATGTAATCTAGCTCTTTTGCCTTTCTTCTCCGCACTAATATAAAATTGAGGGGTGAGAATAAGAAAAGTTAAAACAGCTTCCGGCTCCACAGCCGTCCAAGTCGTTAAATACTCTAACTACAAAACTTCCGTCCTTAAACATATCGGAAACGCTAAAACTATACCTAATATCTCTTCCTTAGAAAACTTAGCTCAAGATTGGATATCTCAAACCTCTAAACAAATTAATATGTTCCCCAATAATAACGAAGAAAATAATACCCTCCTGAATAAATATAAATATCTGGGCTTTGAATACCGCTTCGCTTATGAGGTAATAAACAATGTCTTTAGTATCCTCGGCCTCGATAAACTAAACTATAAAAATAGCAGAATGTTCCTAGACCTCTCTCTACTCCGTGTCATCAATCCCCTCTCTAAAAGAAAATCTATAAAATTACTGTCCTCCTCCTTCGGAATAAACTACAACTTGTCCGAATTGTATCGCTCTTTACCAGAATTCCCAAAGTTTAAAGACCTAATCGAAAACAAGTTAGTCGCCTTCGCCAAAAATCAACTCAACTTCAACTTCAGCTTCGTCCTCTACGATATCACCACTCTGTACTTCGAAACTTTCACCGATGACGATTTCAGAAAACGCGGATTCTCCAAAGATAACAAAATAGGCCAACCCCAAATCCTAGTGGGATTGATTGTAAGCAAGGATGGCTTCCCCCTCTCCTTCGCCGTCTTCGAGGGCAGCAAGTTTGAAGGCCATACCCTCATACCAACAATTCTGGATTTTAAAGAAAAACACAAGATAACAACCCTAACTGTAGTTGCCGACGCAGGAATGATAAGCAAAGAAAATATCACCGCTTTGAAACAAAACGGGTTGAGCTACATCGTCGGAGCAAGGCTCGGAAATAATAAACCTTCAACTATTACCCAAATAAATCAAAACCTAAACTTTATCGATGGCGCAACTACTAGACTTAAAACCAATTCAGGCTTCCTAGTTTGTAGCTTCTCTTCTAAAAGATATAGCAAAGATAAACATATTTCATATTACCTTAATAATAGATTAGTCGAAAAGACTAAACTCCTTTTGGGAATTAAAGGATATCACACAGACTTAACACTGCCAGATAAATTAATCATAGAAAGATATAGCGACCTTTGGAATGTCGAAAAAGCTTTTAGAATAAGTAAGAGTGATATTTCCATAAGACCAATTTACCACTTCAGGAAACAAGCAATTATGGCCCACATTCTCATTTGCACAACAGCGTTAGCTGTTCTTAAGTTTATGGAGATAAAGACAGGTAAATCTGCCAAATATGTTGTAGACAGCTTAAAAAGTGTAACTGATGGGAGAATGCTAAATACTGTCACCAACAAGGAATTTCGTATGAGGTCTCAAGTTACAGAGGATACAAAACGACTTCTCAATGAGATGGGCATAACGCACTAATTTGCAGAAGTCAGGAGAGAGTTGAAGGAAGTAATAGGCGAGTTGTTTATGCCCTGCAAGCCCGGAAGTTTTACGGAATTTCCGGGCTTTACTTTTCTAATATCATTTTATCTTGGTCTGGATAAATTCCTTTGAGAGTTTAAAAGATAGTTTTGAAGCGTACAGAAAAAACCTTTAACCCTCATCATTAAGGTTGTGTATTTTGACCAAACTTTCTTTTCTTTAACAGTTTTTTAACTTCGCGGTCAAAGTCGGATATGTAGTTTCTGTCTCGCTCCCCGCGATATTTTTCATATTCTCCAAGCGCCAATGTCTCTGCTACCTCATGACCCACCAGTCCTGCGTTAGCGAGTATTTCTCGTTCGTTAAGTTTTAGAAACGCATCCAACTTTGCTACCCAGTCCTTCATACGCATCATAATTCCGCGCTTTGCTTGCATTTCTGCAAAATCCAAATACATTGTTACAATTCTGTTCAATTGATCAAGCTCTTTTTCATTGAGATAATTTTTGGCAATTACCACATCCGTCTCTCTTATTCTTCCTTTGGGTGCATACTTCCATGTTGCCAACCCCATATTCGGTTTACCGCTACCCACTCTCTCGCTGATTATCTCTGCGGCAGTTTTTCCTGTAATAGCAAAGTGCAACTTGTTTTGGACAGTCGCAAAAAATTGCTTGGTAATTTTCTCGTTTGGATCATAATCCGCGCTACACTGGGCATAAATATCGGTAATTTTTTGATACATTCTCCTTTCGCTTGATCGAATATCGCGAATTCTGGCCAGCTGTTCTTCAAAATAATCCTTACCAAAAATATTATAAGGATCTTTTAGCTTTTCATCATTCATCGTAAAACCCTTAATGATATATTCTTTTAACCTTTCCGTCGCCCATATGCGAAAGCGGGTTGCTTGCGTGGAGTTTACTCGATAACCAACAGAAATAATTGCGTCAAGATTGTAAAAAGTTGTGAGGTATGTCTTGCCGTCTGTGGCAGTATGTGCAAATTTTGCACATACTGAATTTTCTTGCAACTCTCCTGAATCAAAGATGTTTTTAAGGTGTTTGGTTATTACACTTCTTTCCACACCAAAAAGCTCGGAAATCTTGACTTGAGTAAGCCATAAATTTTCATTTCTCAAAAAAATCTCCACCCTCACTTTGCCGTTTGGGGTGGTGTACAGCAAAAACTCTGTAAAACTGTTATTTGGAACGATTTTATTTTTTCTTTTCATTATATTCATTTTACCCTATTTACTTCTGTAATTGTATGGGATCGCCGAGGATATTTTAACAGGGGGCAAATATCCGGAATTTCTTGTAAATGTTGTGAGACTTGTTGTATAAACCAAATTCAGTCATTTGCGAGAACGAGCGTATTTCGTCCAAACCTTTTTTTCTTTAACAGTTTTTTAACTTCACGGTCAAAGTCGGATATGTAATTTCTGTCCTGTATCTTCTTATATTTTTCGTATTCTCCCAACGCTAGTGCTTCTGCGATTTTGTGACTGATATTACCGGCATTGGTCAAAATCTCATATTCGCCAAACTTCAAAAAAGCGTTAAGTTTTTCTGTCCGCGGCAGTTATCGAGTATTTCTCGATAACTGATTTCGGATCAAGTTCTCCATCCGCAAAAATATTTTTGGGGTGCAGAGAAACATTGTCTATGCTACATTCAAAAAGTAATTCTAATTGCGGCCTCGACAATTTAATCATTTAATTTTTTTCTCTCTTTTAACTTCTTAATTGAGGAGATATCTACAAGAGATTTGATTTGGATAATGGCTATCTCGTTAAGCATTATTAGCCGTTTGCCTTGAGGCAGTCCTTGACGGATAAATTCGGCATTGATACTCTCAAGATTTGCCAGCACTACAAGCTGGGTCACATTGGAGCAATCGCGAACATTCCCATCCTTTTTTGGATTTTTACCCCGCCAATCTTTTGCGGTCATGCCGAAAAGTGCCATGTTTAAAACATCGGCTTCGTTTACATCGACAACATTGGCGGCAGATTTGGAAATATAAGGAGGAATCAA
>JAHIUT010000013.1 GCA_018817085.1 Patescibacteria group bacterium
AATGTGTGATAAGAAGTTTCGGCAAATAGGGGAGAAGAAGACACAAGAAAAAAGAAAGGAAGAAATAACAATCCTAGTGATATTTTAGCAGGCATTTAGTATATTTTACCAAATCCAGCGCGGGTTTAGCAAAACCCCCCCTATAGTACAAGGTCTCTCCTTTGCAAAGGAGAGACCTTTGTCTAATTCATAGGGGTCTGACCCCAATTGACCTCAAAACATAAACAAAGGAGTCACCTTTTTCAAAGGAAGATTAAACACCATTTTCCTATTCGGAAGGGTTTGGAGAGTAAAGGTTAGAGTAGGGGAGACCTCGCTTTTTTTCTTGATGTCTTCCTTTTCTTCTTGTTTTTTAATTTTTTCTATTATTCTTTCTTTAAGCTCGGCTACCCCCTCTCCCGTTATAGCGGAGGTGAAAATAACATTTCTAAAATATTTTTTTAATATGTTTATGTCCTTTGCTATATCTATTTTATTAACAACAATAACTTCCTCCTTTTCAATAAGTCCTAAATTCCATTTATACAGCTCGTCGCGAATTGTTTTGTAAGCGTTTGTTTTGGTTATTGATTTTGCGCCACTTTCCAGATTCTCTACAGAAATAATATGTACAAGAAGTTGGGTTCTTTCTATATGTTTTAAAAATTTATCTCCAAGACCCTTGCCTTCGTGGGCGCCTTCTATAATACCCGGTATGTCGGCGATAACCACACCGGGCGTGTGAGAATCCTTCACACCCGGTGTGGTGGTGTGTGTAAAGATAACCCCTAAGTTTGGTTCTAGCGTTGTAAATGGATAACTGCCAACAGGGGCTTTGGTGGTTTTAGTAAGGGCGTTCAGAAGGGAAGATTTACCTGCGTTTGGAAGTCCTACTAGCCCCGCGTTTGCAATAAGTTTTAATTCTAGTTTAAATTCCGCGCGTCCTCCCAATTTTCCTTTTTCCGCGTAGTAAATATGTTTTTCCCGGCTGAATTTTCTTCCTGTATATTCCATTAGCTCCGGGTGCTGTTCTTTTTGGAATTTGTCCGCCAGCGGGCGGATTGGAACTTGCAATTTGCTAAAATGCGCGTTCCCATGCCCTCCCGCTCCGCCTTTTGCCACAAGAACAATATCCTTATTGCTATCTAAATCGTAAATAATCTTGTCGTCTTTGTCTTTTACGGTTGTTCCGATAGGCACTCTTATAAACAAATCCTCCGCGCATCTTCCTGTTTTATCCTTGGGCCCCCCCGCCCCTCCGTTTGTCGCTTTAAATATTTTGGCGCTAACAAAGTCTTTTAAAGTTGCTATGTTGGTATCTGCAATTAAATACACATCTCCGCCACTGCCCCCACTGCCCCCCATTGGCGGTCCTTTAGGTTTAAATTTAGCGCGTCCAAAGGTTATTAGTCCGTCGCCACCACTTCCTCCCCATACTGTTATTTTGGCTGTATCAATCATAGGCTAATTATAGCAGGTTTTTTGTTATTGAGGAGTAGGCTGTGTTTGCGCTGGCGCGGTTTCAGCGGGAATTTCGTTTACAACCGGTTGGTTTTTAATTTGTTCTTTTTGAATCTGTTCCTGCTGAGCTTGCTCTTGTATAGCTTGTTGTTCTTGCTGTTGTTTTGCCACTTCTTCACGGACTTTTTCCGCTTGTTCCTGCAAAATCTTTAAGTTATCGCTGGCAATTTTAAAGTCTTCGGAGTCTTGCGGTAAAAGTCTTAACACTATTTCCATATTCGTCGCCGACGCCTCCCAATTTTTTAGTTGCGCTTGAGAAAGCGATAGATTGTAATACGCGTTGGCGAAATCGGCCTTTAATTGAATTGCCTCTGCAAAAGATATAGCCGCCCTTTGAAAATCTCCTGCGGAGTAATATATAGAACCTGTTCCCACTACATTTCCAGATCCCACTCTCAAAATCGGGTTTAGGGGGTCTAATTGCACCGCTTCCTGCGCCGCATCCATAGCCGCTTGAGCGGCATTCTTGTCCAAGGCGGTTAACTGATTAAAGACCCAAGCTCGGTGCTCCCAGTTTGCCACAAACAGGGGGTTTATTTTTTCTGTGGTTAATCTAACTTCTCTTGTTGCCTGATTTACCAACTGTTGCATATCCGATTTATCCTGTTCGGTTATAGCGTCGCCTTTTTGGGCAATAAGGGCAACTAAAGCAATGTCAATATTGGCAAAATCCCGTCTGTATGTGTCGTAAAATGGGTTGTGGTAAACCACTTTGTTGTACAAATTGTATGCCTCCCCGATATTTCCGCTAGCAGCGGAGAGTAGGGCAGTTCTCCTATAAATTTCGGCAGTGTACGCTTTAACAGAGGCGAAAATTGTAGGGACGGCTATAAGCAAAGAAAGCCCCATAAATACATAAGTTAAAATTTCTTTTTTATCCTGCCCGAAATTTAAACTTAGTCTTTCGCCTACAGCCGCCACGCTAAAAGTAACATCTTCGGCAAAACCTTCCTGGAACTCTTTTTGAATGCGTACTAAAAGCGCCAGAAGTATTATTGTTAAAACGGCTATGGCGGTATTGGCGCTATAAAAGAGAAAGGACGCGAATATCCCTAAAACCGCGGCGTTTACGCCTGTGGCGGTAAAATCTTCTTTAGCTTTTTGGGATTTTGTAGTAATTCTTATAACCGCTAAGGTTAAAAGAATTAATGCGGTAAGACCCAAAAGCCCCTGTTCAGAAAAAACTCTAAAAAACTCGTTGCTTGGTTTGTTGAATCTCAAATTCCAAAAAGGAGTGTTATTAAAAGACAGGGGTTTGTATGAAGTGAAATCCATAATGTAGGTGGATAAACCAGTGCCAAGCAAAGGGAAGTCCCTTAACGCGCTGGTGGCGATTTGCCATGATGTTTTTGAATCTAAAGTTATTTCCATAGTTCTAGTGTAGTTAATTCCTAAGCTTGCGCGAATGCTGGGTACATAGTTCATTACCGCAAAAACAGCAAGCAGTATAGCGAGAGTTAAACCCACAGTTTTAATAAGCGAGGATTTAAGCAAATTCTCCGAGTGATGAAAATATGTATTTAACGCCACAAATAAAATAGAAATCCCTGCGCAGACCCAAGTAGGTAAGTTGTTGGCCGATATAATATACAGACCCGTTAGCAAGGCAACTGTTGTATATAAAGATAAGCCCACCGCATTTTTTGCTAGCGCTGTTTTTATAAGTAATGCCAGAGCTATGCCAAAACTTGCCGCCGACAAAATACCCAAAGTAACAGGGGACCCGAGTGTGTTAAACCCGCCCCCAGAAACCCAATCAAAGGGAAAGATTTTTTCAGTTAGGTTAAAGTACGACAAAAGACCTATCAGAGATGCCAAAGCTGTTGTGATTAATAGGCTTTTAATGGTATTGTTTACAACCTTTATTGTGGAGATATTTGACGATAGGGTGTAATACAAAGAAAAAAGCAGTACAGCTATAAATATATTAGGGAAAAACTTCCCATATTGCCCAAACAACGAATAGAATTTGTTGAGGGAAAATATTGTGGCTAGTATGGCGGACAAAACAAGAAGACCCAGCCCCAAGTCAAGAGGGGACTTAACGAAGGTTAGCTTTTGTGTTTTTATGGCTTTTACTGCCCAAACAAGTAAAGCAAGCGAGCTTATTATGAGTACGGATATCATTTTGTTAAACTCAAAAAACTCGCTGGTTATGGGCAAGAAAAATAGAACTATAAATACGGGAAGGGCATAAAGAACAACTTCTTGAAAGGTGTTTATAAGGTTGAGCAGGTTATTTTTTTCCATAATCAAAGTTTATAAACATTAAAAAATCTTGTCAAGGGGTAATTTTTGCAAAAATATCTTGCCGCTTGTAAAATGTTTTAGCAACAATGTTTGGTAGGGGAATGAATCTCAAACCGCAAAGCTCAAAACTCAAATCCACAACTAAAATCTAAAATCCTATGCGTTTCTATTGAAAATTTAAAATTAAGGTTGTATTATTTACTTAACTATGTCCGCAGAAAAATTTTCCTACAACCCCCATATAATAGAACCCAAATGGCAAAAAATCTGGTCTGCGGGGAATTTGTCCGAAGCTTCCGACTTTTCTAAAAAGCCGAAGAAATACATCTTGGCAGAATTTCCATATCCTTCCGGGTTGGGTCTTCATGTTGGCAACATTTGGGGCTACACGGTAGGAGATGTTTTAGCTCGTTTCTACAGAATGAGCGGTGAAAATGTTTTATTTCCAATGGGTTGGGATTCTTTCGGTCTGCCTACGGAAAACTATGCCATTAAAACAGGGCGCCCTCCGCAAGAAACTGTGGCGGAAAATATTAAAACATTTAAAGAGCAAATGCTTTCTTTAGGATTGTCTTTTGACTTCCGCCGTGAAATAGACACCTCTGCTCCCAATTACTATAAATGGACGCAATGGATATTTTTGCAGATGTTCAAAAAGGGGCTGGCGTATAAAGCCAAAATAGCTATAAATTGGTGCCCTAAATGTAAGACTGGACTGGCTAATGAAGAGGTGTTGTCCGATGGAACTCACGAGCGATGCGGGGCAAAGGTTGGGCAAAGGGAATTGGAGCAGTGGCTATTGCGGATTACTAAATATGGGGAGAGACTATCCGCGGATTTGGATAAACTAAATTGGCCTAAGCACATAAAAGATATGCAGAAGAATTGGATAGGGAAGAGTGAGGGGGCAAGTATAAAGTTCAAAGTTCAAAGTTCAAAGTTCAAATCAAATTCAAAATTAAAAATTAAAAATGAGAACGAGGAATACATTACAGTTTTTACTACCCGTCCCGACACGATTTTCGGTGCGACTTACCTTGTCCTTTCTCCGGAACATCCGCAGATAGAGGCGCTAACTGTTAAAGAGCGAGAAGCGGAAGTAAAAAAACATGTCAAAAAATCCCTTGCCAAGACTGAAATAGAAAGAACTTCGGCTGACAAGGAAAAGACGGGGGTTTTTCTTGGCGCTTACGCAAATAACCCTGTTAACGGAGAAAAGATTCCTATTTGGGTTGCCGATTATGTTGTTGGCAGTTATGGAGGTGGGGCGATAATGGCGGTTCCTGCCCACGACGCGCGGGATTGGGAATTTGCTAAAAAATACGGTCTGCCGGTAAAGAAGGTTATAGTTCCTTCTTATAAAGACCCTAAATTTCAATCCGCCGGCTGGCGGACAAATTCCAATGGAGTTTTTGAAGGGTACGGCACTCTCGTCAACTCCGGCGATTTCACTGGTATGACTTCGGAGAAAGCTATTTTTGCAATTTGTAAATGGCTGGAGGAAAAAGCCTGCGGGAAATATGCGGTAAATTTTAAGATGCGAGATTGGGTTTTTTCCAGACAACATTATTGGGGAGAGCCAATTCCTATGGTTTATTGCGAAACCTGCGCGAAGAAAGGTGAGGCTTTTTCCAAAGAAATTGATTGGGATGCTCGCGGGTGGTTTCCTTTGGACGAAGCGCTATTGCCTTTGCAACTGCCCGTTGTTAAGGATTACAAGCTTTCCGAGGATGGCAGGTCCTCTCTTTCCAAAGCGCTTGACTGGGTCAAAACCACTTGTCCTAATTGTGGCGCGCTTGCGAAAAGAGAAACAGACACTATGCCAAATTGGGCTGGCAGTAATTGGTATTATTTGCGATTTTTGGACCCAAAGAACGAAAAGGAGCTTGTATCTAAAGGACTGTACAAATATTATATGCCTGTTGACCTATATCTGGGGGGTCCTGAACACACCACTTTGCATTTATTGTATTCCCGGTTTATCCATAAATTTTTATATGATATTGGGGTGGTAGGTACCGACGAGCCTTATACATTGAGAATAAATAGAGGAATGATTTTAGGGGAAGATGGGCGAAAGATGAGCAAAAGCTTTGGGAATGTAATTAATCCAAACGAGTTGGTGGAAAAAATTGGCGCTGATTCGGTTAGAATGTATGAACTCTTTCTTGGACCGATTAACGGGACATATGTGTGGAGTACGGTTTCTATTTTAGGATTAAAAAGATTTTTAGACAAAGTATGGCAAATAGGGCAGGGGGAATTCTCTAAAGACAATGAGGATGTAAGCGCTCGTTTTAAGAAAACTGTCTATAAAGTAACGGAGGATATTAAAAAATTAAAATTTCATACAGCCATAGCTTTTATGATGGAGTATGTTAATAGTATGTCAAAATCAAATATTCTTTCGGCAGTTGAATATAAGGAATTTTTAAAGTTGCTCGCCCCATTTGCCCCGTTTATTACGGAGGAGCTTTGGCATACCTTGGGTGGGGAAGGTTCTGTCCATAAACAACAGTGGCCCAAATATAATCTTGCCCTAATAAAGGAGGACAAAATAAGTATATCTGTGCAGGTAAACGGCAAATTTAAAGGTCTTATTGAGTTGTCTGCTGACAAAGCGGGGGATAGGGGAGTGGTTGAAAAAATGGCGGGGGAAATTGAGAAAGTAAGGGACATGTTGTTTAACAAAGAGATAAAGAGGGTTATATTTGTGCCAAATAAAACCATAAACTTTGTAGTTTAGTTTTGAAAAAGGTTACAAATCTGTATGGAGATGTCTAAAATAAAACAACTATCTCTTTCTTTTATTCTCGGAATAGTTGTTGGGGTTTTAGGGTTTTTAATAGTGACCCCTTCTAAAAAATGCGACCCTGTGGTTTTTACCAAAGTGGGAGGTTGCGAGGATGTTAAAGGGGTTTTATCCGAGATAGTGGTGGATGTTTCGGGGGCGGTGGTTAATCCGGGAATTTACAAATTTCCTCAAGAATCCCGTATTTCTGATGCCATTAAATCGGCGGGAGGCGTTTTGGAAGATAAAGTTAACAAAGAGTATCTGTCTAAAAATGTAAATCTAGCCCAAGTATTGCAAGACAGCGCCAAAGTTTACATCCCCTTTGAGGGCGATTTGTCGCAAACATACCACTTCGGAAGTGGTACTTCAGTGTCAGGGGGTGTTAATATAAACACGGCGAGCGAAAGCGAGTTGGATAGTAAGTTAACAGGGATAGGGCCTGTATATGCCAAAAAGATAGTAGATAACCGTCCCTATAGCAAAATAGAGGAGCTTTACGAGAAAAACATTATACCCAAAGCTACTTTTGAGAAGATAAAGGGGGATATAACGGTAAATTAATGTTATGTCGTCATTGCGATCCCGAGCGTAGTCGAGGGAGAAGCAATCTTGTTGGGAATTTAAAAAAGGAGTCTCCTTTTTCAAAGGAGACTCCTTAGTCAAATTGAGTTTCGAGCTTGAATTTAATTTTGTTATTTGAACTTTGAATTTAAAATATGAAACTATCCTTTCTCTTACTCATATTCGCTTTGATATTTCTAGAACTCTCTGTTCTCCGTTTCAAATCTGCCCTTGCTTACAGAAACACTGTTCTTGCCGAAAGCGAAGCGGTCCTGCCGTTAAAAAATGACCCCGCGCTTTACG
>JAHIUT010000014.1 GCA_018817085.1 Patescibacteria group bacterium
ACCTACGTTTCTCAAAAACACTAACCTCTCCCCTATAGTTTTTATGAACCAAATAAAGGGGTTGTAAACATATCCTGCTAACATAAAATAACCATCTTTTTTCAAAACTCTACGCACCTCATTTATAACTTGAGAGGGATTAAAAGAGTGATCTATAACATTTCTACAAATAATGAGATTTATAGAATCGCTTTCTATGAACCCCATATCTTCGCCCATACCCTGGAAAATCTTAACCTCTGGTACCTTATTATCCATATCAAAGTCATTTGCTAAGGGGTCTACACCAAGGTGCTTACCCAACTTTATAAGTCTGGAAACACATGTCGAGTTGCATCCTATGTCTAGAATTCTCCAGCTCTTAGTCACTTTTAGTTTTTTTTCTAGTTTTTCAAAATATTTGGAATACTTACGTACGTTCTCCTCCCATTCCTCTGTTTCAACATTAGAATGGGCATTCCACTCGCTTTTCTCATATTTTTGGGCAACTTCCCATCTTTGCTTTGATATTTTCATTTATTTTTCTTTTTTGCGAGAGCCATTACTGCCATTGAAGATGTATCAAGAGAAAAATTTCTGTCATTAAAATGATCCGCCCACTTCATTATTTTTAATCCGAAATTTAAAAGTAATGAAAAAATTGAAATCTTTTCAATAACACAATCATCTCTAGCATCCCATTTAAACTTCTCCATTGAGTTTTTTATACTGTCTGGCACTGGAAAACTTGTATAAAATTGTTTGCCGATATATAGAACAAGATGATTGAAAGGAATACCATAGTGAGTTAGAACTCCTAAATTAGACACCTCAAACCCTGCTTTCTGGAGTAATGTTTTCAAGCTATTTGGTGAATATAATCTCTTGTGATCATGCGCCCAAATACCTCCCCAAAATCCATTTAAAGGATCGAAATGACCAAAACCTAACCATTCCCTTATTTTATTAAACGGATCCCACACCAAGGGGTAGTTACTATTCGGTACGGTCACTGCAAGAATGCCACCAGGTTTCAAAACTCTATAAAGTTCTTTTGTTGCCTTAGTATCGTCCTCTATATGCTCTATAACCTCTGTACATAAAATTTTATCGAAGTAATTATCATCAAAACGTAAGTTACATATATCCCCTTCCTCAAAACTAACCTTTTCGCTATTTTCTAACCACCCGCCCGCCATAGCTAGAATGGCCTTGTCGTAGTCAACTGCTATAACTTTACAGTTATGCAACTGATCAAAAATCATAGAGTAAAAGCCCTCCCCACATCCCATATCCAAAATTACTTCTCCATCTTGAATGTCTAAATAGTCCAACATCGCGATAATACGTCTTTTGAAATTAAGATCCCCTACTTTGGACAAAATTTTATTAAGTTTATTTTTTTGATTTTTATTCATATGTATCTATAATGATCTGGGCGTTTTTAAACCCAAAATTGTTAACTCCGAAGGCTCTGCATTTTTCTCTTAACTCAATGTCTGGGGTTAAATTGCGCAGAACAGTGATTAACTCCTCAGTGCTTGGATCTGATGATAGATAAATACCTACCTCAGAACTTAGGAAAGTAGGAGGGGATCCGCGATTAGTGATTATAACGGGAAGTCCACAGGATATTGACTCAACTAAAGTTGCGGAAAACCCCTCGTCATATAAGTAGGGAGATACTAAATAATCACATGCATTATACAGCGACAACAGCTTTTCCATTTGAGCTTTGTTGTACTGCATTAAAACACCATAGTATGTAACATTAGTTAATTTATTACTTAATTTTCTCACGGCTTTCTCCTCAGGACCACTACCAACGAAGTGAAACCCAATATCTGGCATACTTTTTGCAACTTCTATAACCATGTTAACACCCTTTTTCTCCAAAAACCTACCAACAAATAAAATATTTAACTTTTTACTAAACCCAAGAGTTTTCTTGCACCTCGCTTTATCAAAAGGTTTAAATACATCAGTGTCCACCCAATTTGGATGAATTATAACTTTAGACTGCGGTATCCCCATAGATACGATTTCTGATCTTGACATCTTAGAAACAGAAAGTATTACATCAAAACCTGTAAGAATTGGTCTAATTACAAATTTTAAAATTGGTCTTTCATTAAATCCATATACGGCGTGCGTACTCATAACAGATCTTTTTTTAAAGAAAAAGTTTAAAACACGTACTATAGTGGCCGCAATAAACCCATGAGAATGAATACAATCTACTGTTCTATGGTTTTTCAATAAATATAAAAAGGTTTTAACAAAAAGACCAGGAAACAAATATAGAAACACTAGTGGAAAATAGTTTTCCAATTTAGGAAATAATCCAACCCCAAACCACGAAACCCTATGAATTTCAAAATTACTTCCTTTTTCTAATGAATCTCCCCTCAAATTATTTGTCAGTGGTTGATATGTCAAAAGAGTCACATAATAACCTTTTTTTATAGCGTAGTTTTTCAACTTTTCTATGTGAGTCTCTACACCACCCAGGTTGGGCATCGCAAAAGGACAAACTATCAACAAGTGTTTTCGTTTTCCAACCATAATTATATTTTCTCACCAACGAACCAAAAAGACCAGGCAAACGGGTATCTAAACCATACAGGAAATCTATCAAAAAATTTTAAGTGCCTGTCTATTTTTAACTTGTTAGTCAGGGACGTATAGTAATCAAAATACGTTTTTTCAAGATTGAATCCCGCCTCGATTAGAAGTTCTTTCATGTTCGTTATAGAAAAACTGTATAAATGATTGCCATCCTCTTTAAAATACGGGTATTTAAAATGGATAATACTGAGTTCATTTGGCACAGAAATAATGACTTTTGAACCTTTTTTTAAACTACCATTTACGAAACGCAACAGGTTTATTGGGCTGTCCACATGTTCCAAAATTTGTGAAAGGAAAGCAACATCATATTTTTCCGACAAAGTTACAGGAGAATTTAAATCAAAACTTTGCACATTAAATCCTTTTTCTTTTGCTATTTTTAA
>JAHIUT010000015.1 GCA_018817085.1 Patescibacteria group bacterium
ACGACCAAAGGCAAAACAACCTTGAGAACAATGCTAAAAGAGTGTTTCAAACAGAGATAATCTCTGGTAGAAATTTTACCTGTCCGCCCTTGGTGGAAAGAACTTTTTATAAATCTCAAATGGCCGCCCTGGTTGTACTCAGAAACCTTTCGGGATCTGCCCAAGACGGCCATTAAAAAGCCCGAAGGTTATTTCTGAGTACAACTACAATATACAAAAAGCGAGAAAATATTACAATAGCAACTTCTGAAGTTTAGCTGAATCAAGTATAATGACCAATATGAAAGTATTGAATAAACGCAATTTATTTTGGTTTGTTATTTTCGGTTTACCTCTTATAGCCACCATAGTTGGCTATTTGGTTCCTAATCCTTTATTTCCTGATAAACAACAATTAAGAAATTTTTTAGATAATTATGGTTTTTTAGCTCCCGTAATTTTTACTGCTATTGCAGTAATACCAGTAGTTATAACACCATTAAATCACGCAGTTTTCGCTTTGGCAGGTGGAGCAATTTTCGGTTTTTGGAACGGCCTACTCTTAATCTGGCTTAGTAAAACTATTGGGACGATAATCAACTTCTATCTGGGTAGATTTTTGGGGGAGATGTTTGTTTCTAAATTTATTCAGAAGGCCGATTTTAAAAAATATGACAATGTAATCAGATCTGATAAGGCCCTGATAATCTTTTTTTTAATTTACTTAGTACCACTTCTCTCAAATGATAATCTAACCTACCTTATTGGTTTGTCCACTATCCGAGCGAGAACATTTATTCCGGTAGTTACAATAGCTCATCTTGGAACTGCCGTCACCTACGCTTACGTTGGAAGCGGACATTCCTTGCTAAATCCACTATTTATATTATTTATCTTACCTCTTGCTGGAGCCGGATTATTCGTTACTAAATTAAAACAATTAAGTAATAAAACAAATGAAAATTAGAGAATTTATTATCGAGACAATAGGATACAAACTTTTTCCATGTTGTTACAATCGATTCCACGATCCTTTGTTCGAATTTGTCAAATCAAAAGCACCAAAGGAGTTCCGATATAAAGAAATTTTCGATTTAGGATGCGGTGATGGTAAAAATACAATTCGAATTAAAAAGGTTTTTCAGCCTAAAAAAATAATAGCTTGTGATAGAAGTGGGCCAATGTTAAAAAGAGCAAAAAACGAAGGACTAAACATACAATCACTTGATTTCAACAAAGGATTTCCGAAAGGAGAAATGGCAACATTTACATACTCACTTCATCATGCATACGACAAAGAAAAAACACTTAAAGAAGTCGTAAACAACTTTGATTATATTTTCATTTGCGAACCATATTTAAATTTGTTTCATATAGTTAATTGGGGACATGTTCCCTCTAAGAACAGGTGGATTGAATTATTTGATAAAATTTTGGGGAACTATAAGTTGTACGAATACGAAGGAAATTTAATTGTTTTCTATAAAAATAAGCGATTGCGTTAGCAATCGCAAAATCGCGCGCGCAAAAAATAGCGGAGGCGCGGCGGGTGGGCACATTCGACAAGCTCAGTATAAAGGCGCCGCGCCGGAGCAAGCGAGGTCGAAGGCCGAGCTAATCAAATGAAGTTCGACATTTTCTGTAAACGGCCAGCCCTTCGACTCACTTCGTTCGCTCAGGGCTATAGCCCGTAAAGAGTGAAGCGAAAGAAGGTCCCGAGTGAGTGAAACGAATCGAGGGACAATAAATTATATGTATTTCGTTTACATCCTTCGTACATCATCTAATACTTTATACATTGGCCAAACGAACGATTTAGAGAGACGGTTAAAGGAACACAAAAATAAAACCAGCAGGTCTGCTAAGTACATAAAATATTTTAAATATTTTGAATTAGTTTATTCCGAAGAATATCTTACTAGAATAGAAGCAATGAGAAGAGAAAAACAATTAAAGGGTTGGACGAAATCAAAAAAAGAAGCTTTAATTAGTGGCGATTTAGTATTATTAAAAAGACTTTAAGGGACAGGGGGAGTTGTTTTATCAACCTCACTCACCTCTGATGTGGGCGGAGGGTCTACAAGCAAAATACCCGATTGTAAAATAGAATAGTACGGTGGTATAAAATAGTGTAATTTAGCTTATAAGATTTTATGAAAAGTAGAAAAATCTACACACAACTTGAACTCAAGTTGCCCCATAGTCCCTTGACAATTATTTATAATCTGTTACAATAACTTGTGTTCCGTTAATTTGGAACCAGGGACTGTTTTTAGGTTGGTAAAGTAGGAATACCTCATACTTGCATCTCCATTAATATCAACAGTTTCATTTGAAAACTACTATGTATAAACAAAGAAGAAGGGGTTTTAATCCTCAAAGAACTAGATTTCGTAGTTTTGACCCAAGGACGGTTATTGGAAAAATAACAGGTCCTGTTTCTGCTGGCTACGAAATTAAAAACAGCTTCTCGGACTTTCCTCTCAACGAGGAGCTTGCTAGAAATGTGGCCTCTCGTAAATTTGATAAACCAACGCCAATTCAAGACCAAGCAATACTTGAAATTTTAGCAGGTCGCGATGTGGTAGGTGTTGCAAACACTGGTACAGGTAAAACCGCGGCTTTTTTAATTCCACTTATAAACAAAGTGATTCTTAATAGAGGGTCCAAGGTTTTAATAATTGCCCCAACCCGTGAGTTAGCTGTGCAAATTGATAAAGAATTTCAGATTTTCTCTAGAGGATTGCGTTTATATTCTACTGTTTGCATTGGCGGGGTATCCATTCGTGGTCAAATTAATAAACTTCAGAGAGGACCTCATTTTGTGATAGGAACTCCGGGAAGGTTGCTTGATTTAGAAAACCAAAAGAAAATTAATTTTGGAACATTTGATTCTATTATTCTGGATGAAGTGGATCGGATGCTTGATATGGGATTTATAGTTGACATAAAAAAAATTATTTTAAAACTCCCTCAAAACAGACAATCGCTTTTTTTCGCGGCAACTTTAGATGAAAGCGTAAAAAGTGTAATGCGTCAATTTATTGTTAACCCGGTAATGATTTCAGTTAAAACGGCAGATGCTAGCGCAAATGTTTATCAAGATGTTATAGATTTAAAAGGGAGAGACAAAGCGGATGCGTTATGTACCCTTTTAGGCAAAGAAGAAGTATCCAAAACCCTTATATTTATGAGAACTAAACGAAGCGCGGATAAGTTACAAACTAGTCTTTTAAAAAATGGGTTTCAAACAGCTGTTTTGCATGGAAACAAAAGTCAAAACCAAAGGCAGAGATCTCTTGAACAATTTACTCTTGGCAGAGTGAATATTTTAATCGCGACGGATGTAGCTTCTCGAGGGTTAGATGTTACTGATATTAGTCATGTTATTAATTATGACCTTCCAGAAAGTTATGATACTTATATCCATAGAATAGGCAGAACGGGAAGAGCCGATAAAAAAGGAATTGCTTTAACATTTATAGGCTAATAGCGACCACTATCCCTTGACAGTAACAGCCAAAGTAGGGTATTCTTCCATTGCACTTTGACAATTTAATCCTAATCAATCCCAAGGAGGGTAAGATGAAACTCGGAAGCAGGTTTTTGGTTCTTTCAGTACTGTTGGCTGTAATTCTTTCACCCTTTTCGCCTGTTACGGGAGGGGGCGCTAGCGCTTCTACAGAAAGAACTGCTGGTTTGTCAGCTAACTTGTTTGTTGAAAACGGGGACGCTTCTTCACAGTCTATGGATAGCGCCGTGGACTTTAGACTTTTGAAGGTTGTATCGTACCTGTGGTCAGATGGGCATGGTGATATGTCTCTTGAACACATAGTCAAAAACAACAGCGCCAACAATTTCACAGGAATTATTTGGTTGTTGGATGATTGGAACACTACCGATTACCGAAACATTAGAGCCGAAGATGACAAAGGTCCATTAAACACATCCACAAGAATGGACGGAACGAATATTTATATCACCATCTTTTTTAGACAAGCTGTTCCTATTGGGCAATCCCTGCATTTTACACTTTATGTAACTATCGGGAAGATGACCACAGGGTCTGGAAATAATTGGAATGGCCATTGGTATATACGAGTGGAAGGTTCCCCAATTGGCGAGTTAATTCAAGGCGTAACGCTTCCTTCAAACGCTCAAATTACTAGTGTAACTCCAACGCCCACAACGCGACGCAATAATTATGTTGAGTGGCGATACATCAATGTTCCTGACGGATGGCAATTGACCATTGATTTAAACTACCAACTGTCGTCCACAATGAATGTTCCGTTGTTCTATCAAGGGACGGCGCCTGTAGATGGAAACAGTCCTGTATGGGAGCTTGATACTTACAACAATTATCCTGCCGGAGATAGATACAACACTATGTATGCTTGGGGTTGTTTTATCACTAGCGGGGCTATGGTTATTAACTACTGGGCGCAGAAATTGGATGTGCCTTTCAGAACAGATCCAAGACAGATAAACGAATGGATGAAAACACACCGAGGGTATGATGCTGGTCATAATGGGAATGTTAACAGTATCGTAGAATATGCAAGATATGGTGGTGTGACGATCTATGCGGAAACTATATTCACCACATCCAGTTCTGTGTTGGATGGATATATTCTCTCCGGTAAACCTGTTATGTTAGGTGTTAGAAATCAAGGGCATTTTGTTGTAGCTACGGGAATAACCACTGTGGGAGGTGTTAAAACTTACACAATAAATGATCCGCTTCTTGGAAGCACTACTCTTAAAGAAAGTTACAACAATCAATTTAGCAGAATGACTGTGTTTACAGATACGCCCGTGGATAACCGAGATATGCGTGTTGCGGCGCATTCGCCAGTGGAGTTTGTGGTTACAGATAGGTTTGGGAGAAAATCTGGGTATGACCCAACAACGGGTACTACTTGGAACCAAATACCTAACTCACATTATGTTTTGGAAGGTCTAGCAAGAGCGGGTACCACAACACCCGAGAACATTTCTAAAGTGTTGTATATAAACGAGCCGGAAGACGGGAATTACGATATAAAGGTTTTCGGCATAGGGTCTGGGTTGTACAAAGTGGACACTTTCGCAACAGATTGGAAAGGCGAGGTTGACTACCAAATTGTCTCCGGTGAGGCTACTGTTGGCTCTGTCGCAACATATACCGTAGAATACAATGCTGTGGCAGGGCTAATTTTCAAAGGGTATTTGCCTATGGCATTGAGAAACAAGAGATGAGACAAGAGGGCTTATTCTTAGCGAAAGCCTTGGGTAAGCCCTTATTTTATTATGTCTTTTATTGGAACAACATTACTAATAAATATCTTATACTCAACAGTAAAGGGATAATTTAATTCGTTTTCAGGGTATGGGGGTTTTGCTGTTGTATAAGCATCCCGACTGGTGTAGGTACTCCAATAAACAACCCTTACTTTATCGTCCCAAACTTTTAAATAACCTCTTGTATCGTTGCCAACACCCATAGGCATAGTTACATTTATGCGATATTCGTCATTTGCGCGAATATTCGCCTCGCTTACCCAGTTGTTGCTTTCAAACCAGTTGTCTGTTACTTCAGAAAAAAAGTTTTCTCTTTGCACATATATATTTTCATTCTTAACAAGTTTATTGTAAATCCATATAGTTCCGTTTAAACTTACATACCCCCCCTCTCCTGTTTTTAAATCTAGCAGGTACAAACCCCAGTCGTTTTTAGAGTTTTTTGTTTCAGTCCATTTTAGTTGTGGGTTAGGAATTGGAAGCGCGAACGCCCTTTGTTGAGCTTTTTCTTGTTGCCGAATGAGGATATACACACTTCCTGCCACGATGAGCGAGATTACAATAAAGAGAGATAATATAAGTAAAAACCTTTTGCGCATATCTGTATTTTACACTACTTGTACAAATAGGGGGTACCCTTTGTCTAAACCCACATCTACCACTGGAGGGGGGGTGTTTTGCCACGACCGTCTCTGCGACAAGCGCATCAAACCCTTTCGGATCTGTCCAAAGCGACCATTAAAAAATCCGAAAGCCAGTCTGATTACAATTACACTATACAAATATTCTGAAACAAAAAACAAGCTTGATTTTCACCCTCACTAAGAGTTATCCTTACAGTATGAAACTCAAAAAAAGAAAGAGGTTACTTATTTTCGGTGCTTTGTTGGCGCTGATTGGAGGCGTGCTTTGGAATGTCCCCGGAGTTAAAAGCCGTAGACTAGGCGAACAGTGCAATAAAAAATACAATAGTGCTATAAAAACGGCAGAATCAGATAAACAACATTTCCTCTTTGAAAACGCCCTGGATGCTTGTTACACAAATATCGCTCGCAAGTACCAAAACACTCAATTATGTGACAGGATTGAAGGTGAACAAATGAGAAGTGTTTGTTATGCTAATGTTTATTATTGGGATATGTCTGTTGAATTTTGCGAAAAAGACGATCAAAAGAACATATGCTTACATGTTGTTTCTATAAAAAATGGGGACAAAAGTATTTGCTCAAAAATAGATAACGCCTCCATTAGAAAATCATGCGAACAAAAGGAATAAAGCAACAAGCGATCGGCTCAAAATGGGATTGGCAATTTGTAGCAAAAAGCTATCTTGCCTTAGCATATATTGGGGTTGAAGAGATGAGAGAGAAAAAATACTGCAATCAGCCGACGCTTCTGTGGCGGGTTTCTAAACAAACATATGATGCAAAACTACTACTGATTCCAATTATTTGGAACATAAAACATGCAATAGAGCTTGTTCTAAAAACACATAGCGTTACCTTTCAAAAAGGATATTTCAAGACGCACAATTTAAGGGATCTCAAAGATGGGTTGGCCAAAATATTGAGTATACAAAATCAGAGTAAGGATAAAAAATTTGATGAATTAGTTCGTATCGTTGACAAATACTACAGCATTAGGATTTTTAACGGAAAACTCCTCAATTCACAAACGGCTTTTGATACTGACAATGATATATTCCGTTATCCAGAAGGGAATAAAGCAAAATTTGAACTAAACCTCAAGTTGTTTGGCACCATTACTGATGAAGAACTTGTAGGGTTGCAAAAAGAAGTTGACTTAATAAATTGTCGTCTTAACATTCCCACCAAATATAAACACCTCAAACCGTACTGGAATAATTTTTCAAAAGGGAGCTAAAATCGCGCACGCAAGAAATAGCGGAGGCGCGGCGGGCGGGGGCGTTGCGCAGGCTTGTCCGCCGAAGGCGAAGGTTGGAAGCAAGCGAGCTAACACATTGAGATTAGACACCTTTTTGTAAATGGTCAGTTTGTGTCCTGAGCAAAGCGGGGAACGGGTTAAAATGCATAGATTTGGAAAGCGCCTCATTTTTTTAAATGATAGTAACCCGTCAGTAGAAGCTACCCTAAAACTGCTTGCTAGGTTGCGGCGGGAAGCGGTATAAGTTTGTCGGGGGAGGCTAAAACTTGAATTATTATTCCCATCTGAACCAAAACCTTATCCCCCACTCTTACATTTTCTTCCCCTATAATCGCAGTTCTTACCTCATTAGGGTATTTAACTTGCGCTTTTAAACCTTCCAATTTAATTATTTCTCCCGGAAACGCGATGCACATTGTTTTATAATATACCACACTTGTTTAGTTTTCTGATAGAATATGCAATATGGATAGAAAGAAGCTTGTGGTGGGGTGGTTTTCGTTTACTTGTAGCGAAGATAGCACCATTATTTTTACTGAACTTTTAAACGACCATTTTGACGAATGGAAAAAAGTAGTTGAATTTAGGCACCTAAAAGTTCTCAAAACCAAAAATTCCCTAAAAGATTTGGATGTTGCTTTTATTGAAGGAGCCATATCTTCCAAAAAACAAGAGGAAGAAGTGAAAAAAATAAGAGAGAATGCCAAATATGTGGTTGCGGTAGGAGCATGCGCTTGTACAGGAATGCCCTCAAGTTCCCGAAATGAATTTGCGGATAAAGAAATTGATGAAAAAGTTCAATGGTATCTAAACCATTTTGATTACAGCGCTAAAGTAAAAAGACTGGATGAAGTAATTGCGGTGGATGATAAAGTGCCGGGTTGCCCTATGAATGTTAAAACTTTTATGGAAATTTTGGAAAAGTATCTAAAAGTTTTTGGAATTTACGATGCATAACGGAAATATAACTATAGACAACATCACAAAAATAGAAGGTACTGCCGGTCTTGAAGTTGTGGTTGAAGATGGCAAAGTTAAAAATTTAAAATTTATAATAAAGGATTATCGGAGATTTTATACCGAATCGGTCAAGGGTAAACCCTTCATTGCCGCCCCGTCTTTTTTGTCCAGAATTTGCGGAACTTGCTCGGTTGCTCATTTGTTCGCCGCTCTTGAAGCTATTGAAAAATCTCAAGGAATTGTAAACACAAAACAGACTATGCTTTTAAGACGACTTGCCTATAACGGGTTAATGATACGAGACCACGCTTTGCATTTATACTTTTTTGTTCTGCCCGATATTTTGGGAGTTGATTCTATTCTTGATATTTCTGATGATTCCAATAGTTTAGGACATATACTTCTTCACGACTCTTTTGATATAAAAAGAGTAGGAAAAGAAATTACCGAAGTGGTTATAGGGGCGGCTATTCACGCGCCGTTTCCAACAATCGGCGGATTTTTAAAACTTCCCGACCCTTCAAAATTTCCCGATTTAATTTCCCGTTTGGAATCGGTAAGACCGCAAGTTCTAAGAGGAATAAAAACATTCTTTGAATGGAATGAGAATCTTACTAGAAATTCTGATTACCTTTGTTTGCGAAACGACAAGAGTTATGACTTTATAGAAGGATTAATAATCAATTCCAGCGGTAAAAAAGTTTCCGAGGAAAAATTTCACAGCTTTTTAAAGTCCGTAGTAATTCCGTATTCCCAAGCGGAGGGGTATGTCTTTTCTGATGTACACGAAGACTATTTGGTAGGTTCTCTTGCAAGATTAAATTTTAATAAGGATTTGCTAAACCCGCGAACTAAAAAATCCGCCAAAAAGTATTTATCTGTTTTCCCGTCAAACAACATTTATCACAACAATTTGGCGCAGGCAATTGAAGTTTTGCAATGTGTGGACGATTCTTTGGACATTTTAAAAACAATAAAAATTGTTCCCGAGGACCCCATAAAAAAACCAATTAAAGCAGGTAGCGGGGTTGGGGTGGTGGAAGCGCCCCGTGGAATTTTATATCATTTGGCAAAAATTAACGAAAAAGGAATAATTGAAGATTACGATGTAATTGTGCCTACCGCCCAAAACCAAATTAATATAGAAAACGATTTAAAAAAATATTTTAATGATAATTTGGATAAAGAACACGATATTCTAAGAAGAGATGCGGAAAAAATTATCCGCGCTTACGACCCTTGTATGTCCTGCGCCACCAATTTTCTTAAAATTGAATGGACAGTTAAATAGTCCACTTTTCCTTGACAAGGTATGCCTACTATTTTAACTTTTTTGAGTTTTCCCAGCTTTTTTAAATACCTTAACTGAAACCCCAAATCAAAATCATGCGTGGAGACGCGCGGGGAGAGAATAATTTTGTTGGCGCTGTCTAAATCAAAAAGTTTAATCTTTTTTATTCCTTCCACAACATCCATAATTATTACATTTTCTTTATCTGGGAAAGGAAGGTCTTCGTTGGGTTTTATATATATAAAATCAATGTCTTTGACGCTTTTTTTGAGTAAGGATGCAATTTTAAGCGCTTTATTGTCTTCTGTAAAATCTTCGTTTCCAAAAACATATATTTTCATGAGTTTAATTCTACTACTTTGCGTTTCGTCATTGCGAGAAGCGAGTGGTAACGAGCGACGAAGCAATCTTGGTGAGATTGCTTCTCCCGACCTAAAGTCGGGATCGCAATGACGGGAGTTTACCCCGATTCGGGGTAGTCCCTTTTTGGAAAATTGATGTAAAATGGAGGTTATGAATAAGAAGGACATAAAAGCTTTGCAGTTAGTCAGCCGGTTTTCTCTTCCGCCAAATTATCTTGGTTTTTGCGGAAAAGATTCCGCCGCCGAAAGACTAAAAAAATGCGTAATTTCCGGCAGATGCGAAAATGTGGAGGAGGAGTTAAGCCATTTTATAACGCTTTACCCGTATCTTAAAACAATTTCAGAAATAATAGGTCTTTCCGCCTTTTCTTATCCGGTAATAGAAAGTTATTGGCTTGGAAACGAGGAATTAAAAAAGGCAAAACCGGAACATTTTGAACTTCTTTTGGAAAATTTTGCAAAACAAGGTGTTCC
>JAHIUT010000016.1 GCA_018817085.1 Patescibacteria group bacterium
GGTAATTGTTTTTATTGTTTTTTGGATTCTTATTGTTTTTGGGTTTTTGGGGTTATGGGTTTTATCTAAATTTAGCAAAAAACTTGAAAAATTTTACAGCGCTACCGTTTACTACAAAAGCAACAAAAAAGCGCTTTTAAAGGCGCTTTTTTATTCGCTTTTTGTTCAAACGGGTTCTGTTTTTTCCCATTTCTTTACCGCGCTTTCTTTAGGTATTAAATTGCCACTTGTGTTTGCGTTTTTTGCTTTTCCTGTTATAGGGTTTATAAGTTTTTTGCCTATTTCTATTAGCGGGTTGGGGGTGCAAGATAATATATATGTTTTTGTTTTGGGAAAAGTGGGGATTTCGGCCTCGTTAGCTGGTAGCGCTTCGGTTTTGTATCATATTTTAAGAATGTTTAACAGTTTAATTGGCTGGGCGTTGTTGTCTTTTGATAAAAAGTTTAAAGATAGTTTAAGTTTGGATTTTAAAAATTGATTAAAGGAGACTCCTTTGAAAAGGAGTCTCCTTTGTTAGGATTTTGTTTTGGAGTCTTTTTGGGCTCTGACTCCTATGAACTAAAGGATTATCCTTTGTTAAAATTGAGGCGATTATTAAAATGAAGAAAATAGATAAAAATACAATCCTTATATCCCTTTTGTTCTTGGCAACCCGTTTGCCTATTTTGGGAAAAGATATAATAAATGTTGACGCCCCCGCTTGGAATTATCGCGCTACCCAATTTTACGCTTACTTAAAGAATTTTAATTTTGCAGAGACTTATCGTATTTATCACCCTGGAGTTACCTTGATGTGGATTTCCGGTTTTGGAATAGAAGTTTATAACCAAGTTTATAAATTATTTAACGGAATTAGAGCGCCGTATTATGAATATAATTTGTTTCCGCTCCTTCACTTTAGCCAAAAATTCCCTTTAGTTTTAGTTGATTTGGGGCTTTTGCTTTTATGCTACAAACTTTTAAAAAATCTGATTGAAAAAGAGGCATCTTTTTTTGTTATAACCCTTTTTATATTGGAACCGTTTGTGGTTGCTAATACGCGCGTTTTGCATTTAGACGGACTGATGCTTTTATTTATGTTGTCCTCTATCCTGTTTATTTTAAATTACTTAATGAATAAAAAACCGCTGTATTTTTTGGTATTATCCAGCGTTTTTGCCTCTTTTGCAATTCTTACAAAAGTCTCCGCTGTTTTTGTGGTTTTGTTTAATATCCTTTTGCTTTTTGTATTTAGGTTTCTGTCCGAAAAAAGCATAAAAGAATTTATCAAAAAGTTTTTTTCCGATGTGGGTGTTTTTGTTTTGGGAATTTCCGCCACAACATTAATAGTTTTTCCAGCTATGTGGGTTTCTCCGATAGAAACTGTTAGAAAAATTATAGTAGATGGTGTTATTGGCACGGGGCAAGGTGGGCAACCCCAAACTTTTCTAGGCAAAAAGGGAAACAATCCCGGAATGTTATTTTATATTCATACCTTGGCTTTTAGGTTAAGTCCCCTAACTTTAATAGGCATCCCCATTTCTTTTTTAATACTATTTAAAAAGTTGGCAAAAGCCCCTTTAAAGTTTGTTAAAGATAACAAAATCCTTTTAGTGTTTGTTCTTTTTGGAATTTTGTATTTTATTCAAATGGCGCTGTCTTCAAAAAAAATAGACCGTTACATTCTGCCTAGCCTTATGTCTGTATGCTTTTTTGTGGCGCTTGGTTTATACGGTCTTTTCAAAAAGCGGATAAGAATGGTAGTTGGAGTATTGACAATCCAATTGGTTTTATTGTCCTTACCTATTTTTCCAGATTATTTTAATTACGCTAATCCATTGTTGGGTGGATTAGCATCTTCCCTAAAAGTTTTTGGGTCTATGGACTGGGGAGCAGGGTATTATAAAGTTGCGGATTTCTTAAATACCTATCCCCGCACAACCGAAAACTCATATCTTGCTGCTTTTAATGACGAATCCATCAAACCGTATTTTAGAGGCAGGGTGGAGCAGATTGACGGAGCGGATTTTTCTAAAATGCAGTATATAATTTTGCCTCCTTCAGACGACTATCGTATAGAGATAGACCAAATACCAAGCATTAAACTTATAAAAACTATTAAATATGGCGCGGTTAATTATTGGTACATTTATGAAAATGAAAGTTTTAGCCAATATTAAAAACATTTTAATACTATTGTCCGTTTCTTTGGTGTACCTTATTCCCAGGGTAGTGGGGCTGGGGTTTGATGTTATTAATATTGATTATCCGCTGTGGGATAATCGGGCAACCAACTTTTTTATTTATTTAAAGACCTTTAACTTTGTAGAAACTTACAGAACCAGTCATCCCGGTGTAACTTTAATGTGGCTTGGAGGAGGCGCTATAGAAGTTTTTTCCCGCGTGTACACGCAATTTTTCCACATTGCACCTGTTATTAACGAATATAGTATTTTCCCTTGGCGGAGCCTTTTTATAAAACTAACGCTTGTTTTTGCGATACTTTTTTTGTATTTGCTGGCAGTTTTTTTAATAACCAAAATTTTTAATAAAAAAGTAGCGTTGTTATTTTTTGTTTTAGTGTCCCTTGAACCTTGTATTATAGCCCACGACAGAATTTTCCATCTTGAAGGACTCTTAACGGCGTTAATTTTTGTATCGTGCCTTTTTTCCATATATTTCTGGAAAAATTTAGAATTTAGATATCTTTTATTTAGCGCAATTTTCTCCGCGCTTTCCTTTTTAACAAAAGTAACGGGGATTTTTTCGTTTTCATTTTTCTTTCTTACTTCTCTTATTATGTCCTCGCCAAGGGATAAGAAATTCTTTATCCGCGGGGCTATATTTTCGTTTTCATTTTTGTTATTTGTGGTGATATTTTTTCCCGCTATGTGGGTTAGTCCGATAGATACTCTTTCAAAGATGCTTTATGGCGCGTTGTCTATGTCCGAAACAGGGCATAGCCAATACTTTTTGGGTAGCTGGACAGATAATCCCGGAATTTTGTTTTACCCGATAGTCTTTTTGTTCAAATCCTCTCCCATTTTAATTATATGGCTTTTAGTTTTTGTTATCGTATCCTTGTGGAAGAGAGGGGTGTTAAAAAGGACGGATAAGTTTTTAAGTTTAAAATTAAAAGAGACAATCTTGCTTTTATTTTTTATTCTATTTTATTTAGCGGAAGTTTCTTTATTCTCAAAAAAAGTTCTGCGATATATTTTGCCTATTTACCCGCCTTTGCTTCTTCTTATGTCTTTGAGTCTTATCTCCGTTTATAAAAAACTCAAAAACCGAGCCAAAAAATACGCAATTGCGCTTTTTTCTTTAGGGATTTTTATATCTTTTGTCCTTTTATACAAAACATACCCCAACTTTTTGGCTTACACTAATCCCATTTTGGGGGGAATGAAAACGGCGGATTATTTTGTAGGGAACAAACATTTTGGGTTTGGTCTAAAAGCGGTTGCGGAATATATGAATAAAAAGCCGTATATTGAGGGGATTAAATTAATTTTTGACGGCGACGGAACTATTGGACCATTTTATTTAGGTATGGCAAGAAATGCCACTTATATATACCGGGACCATATTTCAACGGCGGATTATTTTCTTTTGCCTTACTACCTTTTGGATACGGATCCTATGTATTTAGAATACAAAAAAGACTTTGTTCTTGAAAAAGTTTTTAATGTAAACGGCTACCCTTATTGGTATTTGTTTAGAAATGTTAGAATTAACTAAAAGGAAAACTCAAAGTTCAAATGTCAAATGTCAAAAGTTACAAAGTAAGTTCGCTTCGCGAAGTCACATCTTAAATCTCAAATTTTAATTATAAGATTTAAGGTTTTGAGTTGTGGTTTTGAGATTTGAGATTTGAAATTTGACATTTTTGACTATGGAAATCAGACGGCATAAAATACTTATAATCATACTGCTAATTGGGCTAGTGCTCCGCTTTAGTGGTTTAGAATGGGGACACCCCTTTATTTTCCAGCCGGATGAGGATACGCTTGTCCGTGGCGCCACGGGCATAAGATTTGACCCCAACCCCCATCATTTTGATTGGCCCACTTTGCAGACATATCTCCTTTTTTTGATAATTTCTGTTTGGGCTAAATTTACGGATATCCTTTCTTTTATTAATATCAGACCATTTATAGAAAATATTTTTCCTATTTGGTTTGACAGACCTTTTGTGTTTTATTTGTTAGGGAGAATAATAAGCGCATTAGCTGGTAGTGGTAGCATTGTTTTAAGTTACCTAATATCAAAAAAGATTTTTAATAAGAAAACTGCTCTTTTGGCAGTTTTTCTTTTGGCAATTTCCCTGCAGAATATTGAGGATGCCCATTTTGCAACTTTAGATTCAACTATGACCTTTTGGATGCTTTTATCTTTCTATTTTTCGCAGAAAATTTACGAAAAAGGATTTTTGAGATATTATGTTTTGGCGGGGTTTGTTTCTGGTCTTGCGGCATCTACTAAATATAATGGGGCGTCCATATTTATAGCTCTTATTTCTTATCATATACTTTTTGCCATTAAGGAAAAGGGGACTTCTAAAAGTATCCTTTTGTCAAAAAAGCTGGCAATTTCTTTTCTGTCCGCCATATTTGGTTTTTTAATAGGCACCCCCTACGCTATTTTGGATTTTAGAACATTTATCCAAACCGATTCGCCTAAGGGGGCTTTATGGCAGTTTTCCAGGCAAACGGGTATCGGTTTTTTTAAAAGATATGCAAACCTTGCGCTGATTGAACAAACTTTTAGAAAATATTCTTTTCTTTCGCTTGGAGTTTATGCAAGTCTGCTTTCTTTATGGGGACTTTTCTCCTGCGCAATTTTTAGATATAAAAAGGGTTTGGCGGGTGTACTTTCATTTACATGTTTTTATCTTTGGTATGTGGGGCAGTTTCCTCAATTCCTGTCGCAATATTTTAATCCGTTGTATCCTTTTTTGGCAATGTTTGCGGCGTATGGCTTTTTTGAAATTTTTGAGTTGCTTTCGCCATGCCGCAGAAAAATTTTTGTAGGGATAACCGTTGTTTTTTTAAGCCTTTCCTTTTGGCACGCCTTAAAACTTGTTTTTGTTTTTTCCACTAAAGATACAAGGTTGCAAGCGAGGGAGTATATTTATGAAAACGTGCCTGCGGGGGTATGGCTTGCTTTTGCTGGAGCGGATAAAATAGAGATAGAGGAATACAATGCTAAAGACAATATGGGGTATAACCTTAAGAGTTTATCCTTTTTAATAGACGCCGTAGGTAGACACGAAAGCGAAAGAACGGTAATAAACGCTTTAAAAAATGATTATAACATAGAATATGTGGTAGTTGGAGATTATGGGTTAAAGGATGTGTTAGGGCACCCTTACGCGCCTGGTTATGAGGACTATTCTTCCGCGCAATGGGCGGTTCAGAATTTGGAAGAGGTGGCAAGATTCAAACCTCGTTTTTACAACGAGCCGTGGGTTATAGTTTATAAATTGTAGCGAAAGGCAACAAAAAGGGACTACCCCGAATCGGGGTAGTCCCTTTTTGGATAAAATATGTCAATTACGGTAGTTACGGCAGGAAAAGGATTTATAGATATAGATGCGCTATCCTGTGGTGTGGCGTATTCGGAATTACTTAATAAAGAAGGCAAGACTGCAATCGCCTTTTTGCCAGCTCCGTTTAATTACAGTATTACCACTTTAATTAGGAGTTGGAAATTGGATTTTAGCACTAGGAATAAGGATATAATAAATGGAAACAAGTTTGTTATAGTAGATGTTTCGGATCCAGATCAAATAGCCTCTTTTGTTAGGGAGGACGAAATTGTAGAGATATTTGACCACCATTTTGGTTTTGAAGATTATTGGAAGCGAAAACTAGGTAATAGTTCTCATATAGAGGCTGTTGGAGCTTGCGCAACTTTGATTTGGGAGGAATATGGGCGAAGAAATAAACGGACGGTAGTTAGTAAAGATAGCGCTAATTTACTTTATACGGCAATAATTTCAAACACCTTGAATTTCCGTTCTTCCGTTACAACCAGTAGGGACAAAAAAGCTTTTTCTGAACTTGAGAAGTATACCCGTTTACCAAATAAGTGGATTGAGATTTATTTCAGAGAGCGGGAGAAATACATATGGTCTAATCCTATTAAGGTGATAAGAGAAGATACAAAAATTACGCATTTTCCTAATTTAGGTTTCGAGTTGGCGATTGGACAAGTAGAACTTTGGGACAGCAAAAAGTTTTTATCGGGGGCTATTGACGAAATAAGAACAGCTCTAAAAATGTATAATAATCCTTACTGGTTTTTAACTTCTCCTAGTATCTGCGAAGGTAAAAATTACATCTATTCGGAGAGTAGTAAAGTGAAAGAATTATTGGAAAAAGTTATAGGCGCTAGGTTTAATGGATATTTTGGACAGACGGACAAGCTTTGGTTACGAAAAGAGATTTTGCGTTTGTTATTGCAGGAGAAAAAAAGGGACTA
>JAHIUT010000017.1 GCA_018817085.1 Patescibacteria group bacterium
TGCTGGGCAGGGATGGCAACGAAAAGCGCGAGGTTGTTGTTGGCGTCCACGAGGACGGACGCAAGCGTTATGTAGCGCTGGACTTCACGCGTCCTCCCGAGATTGTGAACGGGATGGCGATGGAAGTAGCGCCTGTGGAGCGAGAGTGTCGCCGGAATGGGGATGGAAGTGCCACTTTTTGGGTGAAACTTCTGCAGGCTCCTCTTGTTGTTGCAGAGGACGATGTTCCGGATACGCGCATCCTCATTCTTTGTCATGCTCCGTACCGCGAGAGTCGCGATACGGAAGCGGATACAGTGAAGTGGGATTTGGTTGGGGGTTCGGGTTCTCTTCTCATTCTCCATGATGGGGCGATTGTTGAGACTCATACGCACATCATTGCCAACTATCGCGGGTTGGCGGTGGTGGATGAGAAGGAGATGGAGAAACCGCGAGCGCAACAGCGACGGCAACCCCAACATGCGCGGATTCGTCGCGTCTAGGTGGTAAGTGCGCGCCAATGGGGCGGGGGGATTGGAACAGATTTGTGTGGAATTTTCACGCAGATTTGTTCCGTCCCCCTGCCCAGTATTTTTTTAACGAAGGAGTCACTCCGCCAGCTGGCGGGGAAACTCCTTTAAAACCCATAAATCACCTCGTATTAACGCGAAAGAGAACAACATCTCCATCTCTCATCAAATACCCTCTTCCTTCAAGCCGAACCAAACCTTTATCCTTGCAATTTTTCCAGCCTTTTTCTTCTACAAAATCTTTCCAATCAACCACATCCGCCGCAATAAAGTTTTTCTCAAAATCGGTGTGAATTACCCCCGCGCATTCCTGCGCCGTCATCCCGCCAATAAATTGCCAAGCCCGAACCTCTTTTGGTCCCGCGGTAAAAAAGTTTTTGTATCCTAAAAGCTCGTAACATTTAGCAATTACTTTATCCAACCCCGATTTTTCTATGCCTAGCTGTTTTAGGTATTCCTTTTGGTCCTCTTCGGATAGGGAAGACAGCTCGTTTTCAAGTTTCGCGGAAATACACACACCCGGTGTGGGGATGTTCTCATCCGTATTAAAAACCACCACTTGCGGTTTTAGGGTTAAAAGGGAAATGTTTTGGCACAACTCCAAAGCGCCTTCTGTCAACTTTACATTATATAGGAGTATTCCCGAATTAAGATGTTCTAGTATTTCTTTTAACGCATTGGTTTCCGCTACCGTTTCCACTCTTTTGCTTCTCGTCCCAAGCATTTTTTGAACGGTTTCTATGTCTTTTAGAATAAGCTCGGTATTTATAAGTTCAATATCCTTTTCTGGGTCAACGGAACCAGCCCTTATTATATTTTCATCCTTAAACGCGCGAACAAGATGAAGAATAACCTCAACTTCGCGAATATGAGAGAGAAACTTATTTCCCAACCCTTCGCCTTTATGGGCGTTTGGCGCAAGCCCAGCGATATCCACAAATTTGCACACGGCGGGGGTTTTAATACACACACCGGGCGTGTGCGCCCCCACACCCGGTGTGGATGTAATTTCAAATAGTTTGTCCAACCGTGCGTCCGGAACAGCTACAACACCAACATTAGGTTCAATAGTGGCAAAAGGGTAATTTGCGCACAAAGCCTGCTGGCGTTTTAATAAGCTATTAAATAATGTGGATTTGCCAACATTAGGCAAACCCACAATTCCAATTGATAAAGCCATTGACAAACATCCTTTACTTTGATATAAAAAAATAGTATTGTCCACCCCGATGTAAGTCGGGGTTTTTATTTGGGTATCAATATGTTTTCTATAGTCTCTAAGAAAATATGATGTATTTTTCTTACCTCCCACGGAGCTTTATATTCAAAGCACAGCATTAGAAAATTTTTATTTTGTTTCTGAAGTTTTTTAGCTAAACAGACGAAGTCGCTATCCCCGCTAATTATTATTACAATGTCTACTTTTGTTAAACAAGCCCCGACATCAAATCCTATTTCTGCGTCAAAATCACATTTATAAATAAATTTAGTTTTTTTCTTATTAATATATATTTTCTTTAGATTTCTATGGATGACCTCAAACTCAAGATTTTTTAAAATTTGCGCATAGCGTAGATTATTTTCTCTTATCTTTGAGGGGATTTTTTCGCTTTTTGGATAGGCTCCTCTATAATATTTAATGAACTCAACTTCAAAATTATTTTCTAAGAAATGTTTAAAATTTCGCCAGTCTATTGTCCTTTTCAATTCTCTTTGAGTATGGAACATATTGGCATCGTCAATGAAAACGCCAGCCCGTTTGTTTTTGTATTTTTCAAGAATTTTCTTGGCTTTTTTATCCATCCCACAAATTTTACCATAACTTTGCGAAAATGGGACTACCCCGATTCAACTCAAGACTTGGAACAGACTATTGACAAACCTCTTAACTTGTAGTATAATGGTCACATAATTGGAGAGTCGGGGGAGGAGCTTTCCTAGAAAAGAGACCGAGGCCACGGTCTGCCCCCCCCCCGCCTAAAAAATTTAGCCATCCACCCGCCTTTCGTAAGGTGAGGGTGGAAGAAAGGAAGGAAATGAAAATGTCTTGGAGAGCGCCTTGCGCAATAACCCACTATAAGGGGAGGGTTCGCTCGTCCTAAATCCAAAAATGGACGACGAACCGCCCAAGGCGCTATGACAAAAATGCCCACCCGCGCGGGGGTGGTGAGCTGTAACGCGCTCAGAAAAATCCGTGCGTCGATTCGGCAGGTGGACGGGAGAAGGCTGTTGTTTGTTTAGCCATCGCGCACGACCTAGCGCATCCCGTCCGTCTGCCA
>JAHIUT010000018.1 GCA_018817085.1 Patescibacteria group bacterium
CACTTGCCTTAATATCTCCTTTGCTGATAATTTTTGTAATTTTGGGGTACTTAACAAAGTAATTTATAACTTCGCGGGAATTTTTAGTGGCAACGGAAATATCTATATCCCCAACGGTGGCGGATTTGCGTCTTAAAGAACCTAAAGGGTCCGCTTTTAAGACATAAGGGCACTTTTTTAAATAATCAAGCAATTTAAAAGCTGTTTCTTCAGCCACATATAACGGAAAACGGGCTTCTTTATCTGCCATTTTCTCTATACTTTGCAAGATTTTGTTTTCGGATTCCTCTCCAAAACCGGGCAGGATTTTTATTTTACCGATTTCGGCAAATTTTTTAAGTTGCGACACGGCTTTATCCTCGTTATTAAGATTAAAATGAGAGGCGAGTTTAAACGCGGTTTTAGCGCCTATTCCAGGAACCTTTAAAAGCCCAAACATACCTTGAGGAAGACTTTTTTTAACTTCCGTAAAATGGGATACTTTTCCGGTATTAAAAAGTTCCGTAAGATGTTCTTCTAAAGCTTCGCCAATACCGGGAACATCGTTTAAACGGTTTTCCGCCCACAGTTCTCCTATATCGGAATCTAACTTTTCTATTGCGCCCGCGGCATTATCATAAGCTCTGATTTTAAACGGGTTTTCGTTTTTCGCTTCGTAACAGGCAGAAACTTCTCTTAACAAATCCGCTACTTGTTTGTTGGTAAATTTGTGTAACATAAGATGATTATAAATGAAATTTCCAATTTTCAAAACTAGCATTCCAATTAGGGTTAGACCCCTAAAACACATAAAAAATATCAAAACTCAAATGTCAAATGTCAAAACCACATATTAAAACCCTAAATCTGAAAAATTAAGATTTGAGATTTAAGATTTGGCTTTGAGTTTTGAGTTTTTACATTTGAGATGGTTTTTTACGAAAAAACTATAAATAGATAATATTCTAATGTGTTGACGATTTGAGTTAGCTTTGTTACTATGGGAATAGCTTTGGTTCCGTGGTGTAGCCTGGTCTAACACGCCTCCCTGTCACGGAGGAGACCGCCGGTTCGAATCCGGTCGGAACCGCTCTTCACTGCCCCACAGAGAGGAGGTGTAAATATGGAAAAAACAACCGAAATTCCAAAACCTTCAAAAGCGTCTTTAACCGCTGTGGTCGCAGGTGTATTAGTTATTTTAGCGGGTTTTGTAATGTACAATTATTTTTCAAAAACGGGCGGTGAGATAACTAATCAAGCGGAAAAAACCGAAAGTCTAGGAGAAGATAACAACATTTCTCAAGAAAAGTTGACCAACCCCGAGGAAATAGCCAAAGGAATAAGTTTAAATGGACAAGAAACTTCTTTAAATCCACAAACAACCAGTGAATGGACAGCGAACGATTACAAAAGCGGGGACATAACGACCAGCAAACATACTGTTGTAAAGGGAGATACCCTTTGGGAGATAGCCCAAGCAAAATATGGCGACCCTTATATGTGGACAAAAATAAGAGACGCAAACGCGGGTTCAATAGGACAGTTGGCAAACGGCAATCCGTTAATTACTCCCGGGCAGATACTTATTTTGCCTGATTAGGATAAAAATACGCGACTATAGTTGAATGGTACAACATCACCTTCCCAAGGTGAGGGTGCGGGTTCGATTCCCGCTAGTCGCTCTTTTTTTAGGCGGGCAAGGAGAGGATGTGGGCCGAAGGTTCTGAGGAGTACCGCGTGGGTAAAGGAACATTTTGCCCACTAAATTATTCCCATAAAAATTTGTTCCTATTTTATGCAAGTAGAAAAAACTCTAGCGGTACTGCTATGGCAGATTGTTTTGTGTCTATTCTCAACTCTGATGCAGAAATTACCAAACCATATTTGGCTTTAATCTTTCTGGCAGTACTCGCCGCTTGCGCAAATCCCTTTTGTCCGCGGCCAACTTCAACCGCAATGCTCTCATTATTATCTCGCACAATAAAATCAGCCCCACCGGCGGCAGAATCATAAGTCAAGGATATTGACCGTTGTCCACAAAGCCGCCCCAAATATAATCCAACGATGTCTTCTAAAAGCTTACCTTCATATATTTCCTGCCGCTGGGTACTGCCAACGAACTTAAAATACATGGCGCGGAAAGCGGAAGATGTAAACAAGTATTTAGACGGTTTCCTTACTTGTAATCTATGGGATCCATACGGATATACGCGCAGTATCGTTTCTGTCTGTTCCAAAACATCCAGCATATGCATGAGTGTTGGTCGTCCAATCTCCATAACGCGTGAAAGATTGTTTAAACTAAGCTGTTCAGAATCCGCTATGGCATATAAGAGCATAGGAAATTTTGTAGCAACATCGGGACGAAATCTACCAATTTGCGGAATATCAATAGAAATAACGCGCTCTAGGGATTTTTTAATTTGATCATATACCAAAGCCTCATTTTTCAAAGCAACCATATATGGCAATGTGCCGTAGTTAATGTAATGCGTTATTTCTTGACGTTCAACATTCAACCAATAATGTCTTACTGCCTGTTCACATGAAACAAGCTGATGATAAACTTCCTGTACTGATTGAGAATTTAGCAACGCTTGTCTTAATTTTTGTCCCAATCCCTTTTCCTCGTATTTGTTATGTTTAATCTTCATGAATTCCGTAAAGCTCATAGGGTACAGTTTTTCCGATACAGCCCTACGGACAACATCCGCGTTTATATTGAGCATCAGAGCAGAAGAACCGGTCGCAACAATAAAAACTTTCCGGGTTCGGTCATATATTGTTTTTAAAAACCCAGCCCAGTAACGATCGTATTGCACTTCATCCAAAAACAAAAAAACTGGCTTCTCTAATCGCTCAAACGAACCGCCAACCGCCTCTTCGTATACTTGGATAATTTCTTGTAGCGAGGCACCAAAGGTTTGAGTCACTTGATCTACAGAAAGGAATAATTTGCGTTCCACCGGGACAGCCGTGTCGTGATAAAGTTGCGCCAAAAGAGTTGTTTTGCCGGAACCACGAAGTCCCGGCATAAGCAACCAGCGCACAGATGCGTCGCCACCCATAAAATTACGAACATGCTTCTGCATGCGCAAAAACATGCTCCTTTGTGGATTGCGTTCTCCACGATCATTAAAAACATAGGCACGGGTACGAAAAGACCCTTGCACCACTTGGTCACGCACAAATTGATATAATTTTTCCTTTTTTTCTCCGTTCATGACTCTTGTATTGCTTAATTATTCAAGCTTACAAGAAACGCCCGTCTCTTGTCAAGTATACATTACAAGAAGTGTTTGGCCGCCTGTTTTACCTTTATTTTAGGCATTAAAACTGGCGTTTTCTTGTATGGTATTTTGCAAATTTCTAATTTATATATGTTTTAAACCATTCTTTGGCGCTTTTTCCCTCATCTTACTTCAATTTCCCCACCTACTAATTTCGGCAAAAGCAAATCCCAAGCTTGTCTGAGAGATTCATTTTGAAGTTCTAACTGGTCAATTAAATATCGGATGGATTTTACTGCCGAGCTCTTTTTTCAATCCGGGGTCGCCGAACTAGTCAATAAAAACAAGCATAGGCCCTATTCTAAAGAAATTATTTATAATTGCCTGAAAATATTTTGGCCAAACCTTTTTTTCTATTTTCATATTTTATCCCCTCCTCATAATATCGTAACAACAACCCCATCTACTTCCGAGGTGGGAAAGGGACAAACAAACCCCCTTGTATAAGGTCTATCCTTCGTAAAAGATAGACCTTCGTTAAAATTTGTTGCGAACTTAACTTATCTTCCGCGCAAAATCAGAAAAGTCCCCACCGTCCCACCTTGAAGGTGGGATAATCGCTAAATGTCACAATTCCCCAACACCCGGTGTTGGTGTTATTAATCTTTTTTTTCCTGTTTCAGTAAACATCTCTACATAGGGACAATTTGTCCCTATGTATTTTGCCAATTCCTCGTCTCTTTTTCTTAGTTTTTTCAAGTAGTCAGTGGGATTAATACTGTCCGTAAGCACTTGCACAATATCAACAATGCTAAAATACCATTTTTCTTCTTTATCCCGCCAAACGCGCCGCACAGGCTTATCTTCAAAAATTACGGTTGCTTTGTTGTTTGTTTTTTTGTTTAGCATACTTCGATTTTTATACCCTTCATCCCCCACCAACTACAAAATCAAGTCTGTCCAATTATCAAAAGAATTATCTTTAATTCCCCAACACCCGGTGTTGGTTAGACTGCTTTCATTGTTTTTTCTTGCTAACTAATTTATAGTACGGGCTTTTGATACAGGAATCTTTAACATAGACAGCATTGTTAAACCCAAATTTTTTCAAAGGAATATTAAAATACAGAGCAAAAACCAAATCGTCAATATAATCTTTTAAAGCTCTTTGCTTATCAAAATCAATGATAGGTAGTGATTTCAAATCTGCTAAAAATATTTGCTTTCCCTCTAAATCTAACTTTTTATTGTAATAGGTATTCCTAATTGTTTTTTTAACCGAATCCAGATTGTCCTTGATTTGGAGTTTTATTTCTTTACCTTCTTTTATTAGCACCAAATAATTGTCCTTTATCCATACACTATCAAACTTTTGAATCATTACTCTTGAAAAATCCACATAGCCCGACAGTGTTTTCTCTTCCAAAACCAGCATTTCTTCTATGCGTTTTATAATCTCATTTTTGATAAATTGATTACCTTCGGTAATTTTAGGGACACGAACAAATTCTTTTATTGCGGTAATTGAAATCAGCAAGTCTTTTTCGTTCTCACTTTTTAAGTTGGAGTTTAGGATTAAAATATTGATAGGAGAGTTCAATAATGCAAAAATATACAAAATTTCCACTTCTTTCTCGCTTCCAATGGCACATATTTGATTTCTTGCCCAAACAACAGGTAAAGATGTAAAATGAAACCTATTCGGATTAGCGTAAGACCAAATAACTTTGTATTTGCTGTCTAATAAACAGTATCCCTGATTGGCCTGTAGAAGTTTAATTTTGAATTTGGAGTTACCGCTTCTGATATTTGGCCAAAATCCACGAAACTCTTTAGTTGTCCAATACTCTTTCTTTAATTTTGGATAGAATAGATAGTTTTCTCCCTTCTTTTCTAAAATTTCTTTTTCGTTTATCTCATAACCTATATCGAAGTAGAACCTACTTTTAAATTTATGGTTTGCCCAAGTATGGTCGTAATAAATAGCGATACTCTCTGTTTGTCTTTTATATTCTGCGTAAAAATCTAAAAACAATTTATTCTGCTTAATGAGATTCCAATTGACTGCATTTTGCAAAAGAGTAGCCTGTAAAATTCTTTTTTTACGAACCGCCTTGCCTGCTAAAATATTATTTAAAGTTGTTTCATCGGGTTTATCAGAATTGATTATTTCAACTTGATGAAATGAAGGGGGCGTTTTCCTAATAAGGACAAGAATTAAACTTGAGGTTGCCACGGGTCTATTTTGCATAAGCCCACGACCTATAAACACCCTTCCGCTAAATGTAATAATTTTTTCAATAGTGGTAAATTTGGCCAGATAGTAACGCAAAGTATCGTGGTCTCCAGAAGTAAGAAGTGTTTGAGGGATAATAAAACAGAGTTTCCCGTTATCTTTAAGTAAAGCTATTCCAAGAGCTACAAAAAAAGCATAGAGATTTGGTTTTGGGGGTCTTTTCTTTTTTGTATTTGGTGTGCTGTGTAAATTCATCCCGTAGATATTGCTAAGATTAACTTTATTTTGTTTCATCAACTCAAAAATCAAAACCTTTTGTTTTGAACACTCGTTATAACCAACATAGGGAGGATTACCTATTACAAAATCAAAGCGACGGCGAGGAATTTCGGGCTGGTTTTCAAGGCTTCTTTTCATTTCTTCTAGATCACTTTCTTCCCTAACATAGCTTTTATATCCTAAATCCAAGCTTCCAAAATCCATTGAGAGTTGCCCACCTGTAACATCTATATCGTGTATTGTGTTTCTTAATGCAGTGTTCATAAACTCAGCAACGCTGTCTCTTGTTAGAAATACCTTAATTTTTTTATCAATAGGATTGTTATATTTCTCATTAATTATTTGAGGTAGCAACCGCATTAAGATATTCATTTCAGCGAGATAGAGAGGAAATTCAGCGATGTCCAGACCAAAGATATTGTTATTAACAACTTCTTCAATTTGCTTTGACTTCTCTTGAGAGTTGTTACCAAATGCTTTAAGAATTGAATCAACAGCACTATAAAGAAATGTCCCACTTCCACAAGAGGGGTCGATTAAGGAAACGCTGTTTTTATCTTCCTGATAGTGTTTCTGAAGGGCGTTAGGTGTAAACCCGACTTGATGTAACATAAAATTAACAACTGCTGGATCGGTAAAGTATTGCCCCTTTTTTGTATCTTCATAAAGCTCTTTAAGATAGTTTTCGTAAATGTAACCAAAAATTTCATTTTGAATGTTGGCAAAGGTGTATTTCTTAATGAAAACAAATATATCAAGCCACGGAGCAACATCGTGAAGTTCGTTTTTAGGCTGTCTATATAAATTAAGCAATATCTGGCTGATAAAGTCCTGCTCTTTCTTGAAAGGTCTATAAATATTTTGGGAGATTTTGTTTGAGATGCCTTCAATAACTCCTAAAATCTTGCCGTATTGTTTAACCTTGAGACAATCGTGTATTGATTTAACAATGTCTTTAAATTCCTGAACAAAATTGCCAAATTCGTTATCAACTAAAGTTTTATACAAAATGAATTGAATGACATAGGCATAAGTAATTTCAACTGCTCTTCTTTCTCTCTCTCTCTTGCCCAATCCCTCAAAATAACCTTCAACCTGAAGCTTATTTTTAAAACTTTTTATCAAGCGGGTAATATCGTCAAAAAATATTTGCCTGTTTTCTTCAACAGGTAACTTTTCCTCTTTAAAAAGAGATAGTTGACCCTGAGGTTCAAAAAAGGTTAGGTAATAAAACTCTGGCTTAATATATTCTTCCCAAAACTCAAGAAAAATATCTGTTTCATCAATAATTTGGTCTAATTTAAACTCACGGTAAATGTTATTATTGTAAAAACGCCAAATATAACCGTCAGTTAAAATCCCGTAATGTTTATCAAAATCTTTTTGGTAATTGAATAGTTGTTGAACCCCCGCTTTTATGTTTCCGTAACATTCCGCCTCTAAAGGAATGATAATATCTGGGTTGATATAGAGAACAAAGTCCGCCCGCCTGCCTTCTTTCGCCTTATTTTCGTGAATGTATTCTCTTTTCCTTAATTCCAATTTGCTAGAAAGAGAACCCTCTTTTAAATCAAAGAGTTCTTTGCTTTCAAAGCAAGCTCGGACAAAGCTATGTACACCCGTACCAAGCTCTTGTTTTCTATAATAATCTCTTTCTTTATTCCATTTTGCTTTTAGACCTTTAATATCCATATCTTTATATTTATATGTGCAATCATTACACTTTTAACCGCTCAATTTCAGCAAGAAGTTTTTCTTGGGATATTTCAGGATTGTTTATTTTCATACTCCAATTCTACCATTTTTAAATCAATTTAGGTGGGGGGTTTTTGAGATTGCTTCGTCGTCTAACTCCTCGCAATGACGGGATAAATTTTTTGGCCTTCCGAAGCAATCAAAAACGGTACATCCTTATCGTGATTTACAATTTTTCCTTTTCCAATCCAATTTAACGAGGGCATAGTTTATATTTAGCAAATGTTGTTCCTTTTTTAATCCACCGTGGGTCATTTACCCCCATTTTCTTGTACATCCAAACGGTCTGTTGGCTGTTTATACAACTGTCTTTATACATCCACAGCAAAATCTCGACAGGGCGAAAGTATAGTTTATTCTCGAATGTCAGTTGTTTGATCTGCTCTTTATCGTTCAAAATTACAAAGTGAGAATTAGCAAATGATCTGGCAGCATTGATATTACTTATATCTACCGCATCCTTCGAAAGTCTTCTGAAACTGGTCGTAGTATCCCAAAAAGTACCAGAAGGAGTGGAAACCGAAGAGAGGACATCAATCTTTGGTCCCGATTCATAGGAGTCACAAGTGATTGTTCCTGTAGTTCTTGAGATTACAAAGTTTTGACTTGTCTCGCTGTTTGAAGTCACCAAATCGGGCGACGCGGTAAAAAGACTTGGTTGGTCTGTATATACCAATTGAGCTAATGAACTTTGGGTAGCCGCAAAAGTAATTCCCTTACTTTCTAAAAAAGCAACCGCGGGTACATTGTTCGAACACATATATTCTATTTGTGCCGTACCAGATCTATCTAGGATTGCGGTTGAATTCTCATAGATATTATAATCAATCATATTACATCCACCCTTGACCTATAATCCACCACAAAATTACTGCGAATAAGGGTGGTTATTTTTCTATCTCCAGTCTAATTACCAACAGTTGTCCCTTAATTAGTCTAAATTAAATAATCTTCAATTCAATCAGCTTTTTTAAAATAGTCTTTCCTAATTCTGTTTCGTTATTTATCTCAAGAAAAGCCACATTCCATGTAATTGGACCTTCATCAGACAATACCAAAATCACTTCATTTCTAAGGTTTATTGGGAGGTTGGAATATACTTTAAGAAAACTATTTTTGTTCTCCATATTTTAACTATAACAATATTAAATTTTTATTTCCACCCTTGAGCAACAATTCGCCACGCAACTTGTTCTTGTGGAACCTGAATCTGACCTTGGGGGGTTTGCTGAACTGTATTTACTTGCTGTTTCTTGTATTCAACGGAGATATCATAATAATTTGAAAGCTGGGAACTTTCAATGTATGCAATTTTATAATCCTTTCTATTCTGCGCCACATTTACTCCAAGCTCATTTTCCGGATTCCACATTTTGCCAAAATCCAATTCCTTGTTGTACTCCTCATAAAGATCTGTCATCGCTTTTGAAAGCGCATCGTTTGCATTCACAACAGTTTTTAACCCTAAATCCTCTTTGGCTTCCTTCCTCCCAATATAATACTGATGCGAATATAATTTTTCTGTAAAGTAATCAACCAACTTTTCAATTTCTTCTTCTTTCACCGGCAATTTATGGCTTTTCAACAACCGTTTGGCAAGCATACGAATTAAATTATGGGTACGATTAACATTACCAAGCGCCAGAGGATGAATTTGCGGGCTGGCTTCCACAAATTTATTAAATATCACCGCCAATTGTTCATCATTTTTTATCCCAAATTTATTTTTTGCTAAATCAAAATACGCCATCACATCTTCAACCGAGATGGGAATTTTATTTTGCGGATTTTTGGGGTCTTGCGGATTAAAAACATTTGCAGTCGCAGGATCAATTGGTGATATCTCTGATAAATCGCTCATCACAATTTCATCTGCCCCAAGCGCGATCATCGTTGCCGCGCTGTGGGCTTTGTACGGAATCAGGACAGAAAACTTGTTGCAATATTCGCGAATCATAGAAACCAACCGCCACGGCACCATCGTATCCCCGCCTGTGCTATACAAAAATAAATCTATATTTTGCGTTTTGCCGATTGTTTGAAGTTGTTTACTAACAAGCGGAATAATATCCATCGCTACGCGAGCATTAATCGGACCCTGCCTATCGCTAGTTAAATAAGTAATAATCCGAGACTTTCGTAGCTGTTCAATTTGTTGTATAAGAGATTTTTTATCCATAACAATGAGAATATTTTAACTTATTTTTCATACTTTTTCAATCGATTTAGGCGGGGGGGTTGAGATTGCTTCGTCGTCACTTCGTTCCTTCTCGCAATGACGGAAGGACACGCAGAGGATGCCCTCCACCCACAATAACGAAGGGGCAAATACCAAACTTGCTTTTTATTCAACATGGGGTGTACAATAGTTATGTAGTGGTTGGATGGGTAACGCCCATCAGCTGGGAGGGATAAAACTCTCTCAATACTGCTTAGCAATACTTCATTTTGAGCAATTCGCTTAATGAGACGTGCGAAGTTCGCACTTCCTTAAGTGGATAGTTAAAGCGGGTTGCTCCGAGTGAAGTATTTTTTGTTGCAAATATCCTGTACCTTCCCAATCCTTGGTTTTACCATTTCGTACCATTGTCTATCGCCCCTTTCACAAACCTGATAAACAGCATAGGCAATATAATCAGCAACTTGTAAACCCCCATGTGTGTAATGAGGGTTGTGGTAATAGCTTAGTTTAAGGTGTGCATTGAGTTGCGGATGGTCTTGGAGATAATTGAGACGCACTCTTTCAACTTCTGCTTCTAGTTCCTGCCGTAGCTTTAATTTACTATCCTTGCGACTAAATACAATCTCCGTGCTTTGAGACTGATGACACAAATTTTTAATCAATTGCCCCGCCATTACCCCATACATTTTACCCGGATTTCGTTTGAGAGGATCGTAGCAAAGTAATTTCTCAACAATTAACACATCTACTTTAATAGATAAAGTGGTAATAAATGAATAAAATCTCTCTTTAACTTCTTTATAGTCTGTTTGGGCATGGAATGAATCAAGAGTATAGGCAGAAGAAAAAATGTTTGTTAAGTTCCGGTCCTTTAATAAAGTAAGACGAAATTCAGTTAGCTGTTGTTGCAACTCCAATTGGTTTTCTGAACGCACTGCCGCGAGAATTAAAAATTTGGATGCTTGTTTTTGTTCAACTAAGTTTATTCCTTTTGCAGAATAAACTTCTGGCTTTCCTGATTCGTCAATAAACAACCATTGATTCAACAAATTGTTCATACCCCAATTTTACCATTTTCTGAATATGTCTTGTTTGACCTTTTGGCTGAAAATTCATATACTAAACAATAAGTCCAAGTATGCCAGGGTAGCTCAATTGGTAGAGCAATCGCTTCGTAAGCGATAGGTAGTGGGTTCGAATCCCACTCCTGGCTCATAGTCTCCCCAACTTCCATCTTTTATTCCTTAAATATCTGATATAATAAATTTATGCCTTACTACTACAAACCTAAAAAAACCGCTAAAACTAGAACCTCCGCAAATAAAAAACTTTATAACAAACTCTTTAAATCCCTTGGATTAAGCGCGGGGATTATCCTTTTTATGTATTTCTGGCTTGTTACTGTAATACCAAACATAAACATTGTTTGGGACATTTTTAAACACGACACCCCGCAACAATCCAATTTGACAACAATTCCTCCTTCAAAACCCATCCTTATGGACTTGCCTACGGCGACCAATAAAGAAAGAATAGATATAAGAGGAACTGCCAAAGCAGGCACCACCGTAAAATTATATATGAATACAAGAGAAATTCAAAAAACTCTGGCGGATAATGACGCTACTTTTACATTTAACAGCATTCCTTTGCAAAAAGACAATACAGAAATTTATGTTGTTTCGGTAAACGACGAAGGAATCGCTAGCGAACAATCGGAAACTCATAAAATTGTATTTGACAATAAGCCTCCGGAAATAACCATTACAAAACCGACAAGTCAATCCGTTGAAGAACCCATCAACGCCTACAGAATAGAGGGCAATGTAAACGAAAACGCAACTGTAACCGTAAACGGAAAAACCGCGCAAACTTTATATGATGGGGAATTCGGCATTACCATAAACCTAAACGAAGGAGGTAACTCTTTTAAAATTGAAGCGGTGGATTCAGCAGACAACAAAACTACCAAAGACCTTTATATAAATTTCTCAAAAACGGATTAATTCCAATTCGGGATTAAAACTCAATTGGAATTATAGGGGTCGGATCCGCCTTGGGCGGGTCAGACCCCAAATGAAAACAAGCGCGAGAAGGACTAGAAATTCAGTTAAGACGGTTATAACAGCGCTTGCCAAATAATTATATTGCGGGATAAAGATAATATTTAAAACTATATTAAAAATAAGCGCAAAACCATATAAAAACGGTAAAACTTTTTGCTTATTTCTAACAACCAACACCCAAGTTAACGGCGAGGAAAGAAAGAAAAATACTGAACCTGCCATTAGTATATTAAACGGAATAAAAGATAAAACCATATCGTTACCCCAGATTGCAGAAATTAAAAAACGGGAAGAAACAAAAGAAAATATTGTTAAAAATATAGCCCCTAAAAACAATATTAAAAGAGATTTTTTAAGTAATGCGTTGACCTTATCATCCTTATCCGCTTTAGCCTTAATCATTAGAGGAAACATCGCGTTCATAAAAAAAGTGGGGATAACCAAAACAAAATCAAAAACCTTATAAGCGAGATTATACACCCCCACCGACACCGTATCGGACATAACGGATAAAATAATCCTGTCCGCTTGCACCATAAAGGAATTAAGGATTAAAGCTATTCCTAAAGGAAAGGAGAGAATAAAAACTTTGCGCCAATAGGGTACATTTATAGCTTTCTTATTAAACTTTAAATATCTTTTCAAAAAAAGGATAGCTATAAGGGGATGAAAAGAATATCCAACAACAACCGCTGAAATCACAAGAATAATACTTCCGCGCGCTAAAACCACTGGCAAAAGTATGCCCACACTTAACAAACTTGCCAGTATAGATATTACAGCTACATACCGGTAAATTAGCTTGGACTGAAATACTATTAAACAAGTGGTGTAAATAGATTGGAAAAAAATTAGGATAGACCCAATACGAATAGCATTTTTTATAACGGGAGAGTAGGGGAAAAATATTAAAACAAAATTGCACAAACCAACAAGGATAACCCCCAAAACAATCCTAAAAATTAAAATGGAGGTAAAATTATTCTTTATGGATTCTTCGTTTTGGGAGAACTCTTTTACGGTAATTGCGTTAATACCAAGGTCGGAAAGAAGGTAAAAACTTAAAACGAAAGCGGTAACAATGGAGTACTCTCCAAATGTTTCTGCTCCCAGAAAGCGGGTAATTAGTACGGTGCCAAACAAAGCTCCGCCTGCGGTAAATATTTTGGCTATGATTTGATAAAAAGTATTCTTCGCCACCAATCTAATAATTTTCATTATTTAAGTATAAAACATCTAAATATAAAACAACACCTACATAAAACGAAAGTCCAAAAATTCTCCTAACAATTTTGTACAGCTGTATGAAATTGTTAGAAACTAAACATCAAAGTAATCGCGAAAAATTCGGTCGTTTTCAATTTTTGAAATTTCCAAAACCTGCACATACTCTTCTGCCCTCAATAAAGACCTTAATATACTAATAACTTCCTCACAAGGATACGCGTGCAAATACACACTGTTTTGAAATTTAAAGAATCCCCAACTATAAAGGTAATTTCTTACCGCATTTGCCAGCTTTCTATTTTTTTCTGGAATGTCAAAAACAACTAAACGCCATTTCCCGTCCCACAAAAGGGGTTTCTTTACAGCAAAGTTGTCTAATGCCAATTTAATTACCTTATTCTTTCCTTTATCCGTAAGCTCTATATGTACCTTCCCTTTCTTTTCGTACATATTTATCTCTTTTTGTTTGCTCAACCTACGCAAAGTTTGATTAAGATAACCCTTGTTAAAAATTTTCCATTCCTTATTCTCAATACCTTTTACATCTATACCAAGTGATTTAGTTACCCGCGGAGCAACAAAATCAACTTCAAGAACATATTGTTTCGCTATCATTGTAAAAACCGTTCTAACATTATTCACCTTTTCTTTTTGAAATTGGGAATGTAAAGTTTTAGCCAGGTATTTAATTTGCTCCTCAGAAGTACTCGTACCCACAAAATAATAATATCACAAATTCGTACAGCTGTATGAAATTGTTAGGGGAAATTAAAAACAAGCCTAAATTTTATTTGATATACTTTGGATATGACAAGCAATAAGAAGAAAATTGTGGTGTATTTGGTTATTGCCTTTTTGACACTAAGCGCAGGAGGTTTCTCGCTCTCCAAAACAGTGAGTAGCCCTGTCGTTAAAGACTTCGTAGAGAATGTAGGGATGTTTGGACCACTGATAATTGTCCTGGGCATTGTATTTGGAGGAGTGTATGCCCCTATGTCCCATTTACCTTTCACAATGATCAGTTTAGCTTTTTACGGATACTGGAAAACCTTCATACTATTCTTTATAGGAAATTTTGTTCTCGCCCCCTCTTTAAATTTTTTCATAGCAAGAAAATGGGGAAGATCCTTTGTGAAGAAACTAGCAGGAGAAAAAACTCTTAATAAAATTGACAATCTTGCACTTACTATTGGTTGGGAAGCGCTTATACCAATAAGATTGTTTGGCGGAGTTCTTTTTGACGCAGTGTCCTACGCATCCGGATTAACAAAAGTCCCTTTTAGAATTTACATACTAATAACAATTTTATGCTCCCTACCCAGTGGTTTTATAATGCTCGCCCTTCTTGAAAAGGGAATAAAAGGAAACCCTTTGTTCTTTGGCATATTAGGTATATGGTCATATACAATGGGCATCCTAACACCTTATTTGATATATAAGTTAAAAACAAGGAGGAAGTAGGGGTGCTCGTGTCTGGACTTGAACCAGAGACCTCTGCGATGTGAACACAGCGCTCTAACCAACTGAGCTACACGAGCGAATTCAACTTACATTTTAACAAATACACCATTGAAAATGCTACAACTTACTCCTACAATAAATTAATGCCAAAAATTTTATCCCAATTTTTTAACTTTATTCTGGATATCGCGGAAGTGGTCTTTTTGGCTTTTGGGCTTTACCTCCTTCTTAACTGGTTCGTTTTTAATCTCCATAATGTTGACGGCGATTCTATGTTACCCACCCTTCATAACAAAGAGTACTTAATAACTAATAAAATTGCCAATCGAACAGGTTATAAAAGAGGCGATATAGTTATATTTAAATACCCTAATATGCCAAGCAAGGAATTCGTAAAAAGGTTAGTAGGACTTCCCGGAGAGAAAATACAAATAAAAAACTCGCAAGTAATAATCTACAACAGCGAATATCCCGAAAGTTTCGTCCTTAACGAGCCTTACCTGTCCGAAGGAATGTTAACTACCCAAAACAGTTTTCTAAAAGAAGGAATAATTATGGAAATTCCCGACGATAGCTTTTTTGTAATGGGGGATAACAGGGAAGTTAGCTCCGATTCAAGACAATGGGGGTTTGTGCCAAGAAAAAATATGGTGGGGACGGCTGTATTAAGAATCTGGCCCGTAACGGAGTTTGGAGCGTTTAAAAAACCGACACAAACTTCCTTCCCTTCTCTTTAACAAACGCAACTACCCCGTCCTTTAAGGCAAACAGAGTATGGTCTCTTCCCAACCCCACATTTTCTCCAGCTTTAAAAACCGTTCCTCTTTGCCTAACTATTATCGCCCCCGCTTTAATTTTCTGGCTTCCAAAAACTTTTACACCAAGCCTTTTACCCGCCACATTTCCGCCTTGTCTTGCTTTTGAACCCCCCGCTTTTTTATGCGCCATCCTTTTTTGCTCCTTTTTTAACTATTTTTTCCACCCTAATTATAGAAATTGGCTGTTTATGCCCTTTTGTTTTATGGTACCGTGATTTTGCCTTAAATCTTTTAACAAGAATTTTTTTGTCTTTTAAGTCTTTCAATGTTTTTATTATTACAGTTACATCTTTTAGTTCCGGCTCCCCTATTAGCGTCTCTCTTTCATCGGAATAAAAAAGGACAGAAACCTTTGGGTTTTTGCCGACCCTATCCACTTTGAGCTCCGTTCCTTCGGAAACTTCGTATTGTTTTGAATTTATTTTTACTATTGCCTTTTTCATAACTTGCGTGATTTTACCAAAGCTTGTTTTTAATTGCAATGTTTTGCGATAACCCCAACACTATGCTGGTTGCTATTAACGAACTCCCTCCATAAGACACTAAAGGCAAAGTAATTCCGGTAACCGGCAAAACCCCTAAATTCATACCTATATTTACCACACACTGGATAAACAATAACGAAAAAGCGCCCAGTGACAATAACGCGGAGAAACTATCTTTGGCTTTTTGGGAAATTGCCAAAATTTTATACAGAAGTCCAAAATAAAATATTATCAAAACAAGGCTTCCCAAGAATCCCCATTCTTCCGAAAATGCGGCAAAAATAAAGTCGGTTCTGTATTCTGGCAAAAACCTTAAATGAGATTGAGTTCCCCGTCCAAATCCCCTGCCAAAAGTTCCGCCGGACCCAACCGCCACAATGGATTGAATAACATTATATCCAGACCCAAGGGGGTCCGCGTAAGGGTTAATGAAACTTATAACCCGTTGTCTCTGATAATCATGCAATACATTCCAAACCGGATAAGAAATCAAAAAAATGGCGAGCAAAAACACCAAAATCTGCTTAGGATTAACACCCGCGTAAAACACCATAAATACCCAAATACCAAGAAGGACCAAAGCGTTTCCCAAGTCTGGCTGTTTAGCCACCAATAACACAAAAGGAGATATGATTAAAAAACTAAGTATAATCTTTTTTACACTTAAATACGGTAAAGACAACGGCCCTAAAATTTTTGCCAAAATTACAATCTCTACTATTTTAACAACCTCCGAAGGCTGAAAATTAAAGAATTTTAAGTTGTACCACCTAACCGAACCCCTAATATTTTCGCCAAACACAAACAATCCCGCAAGCAAAAGTAGGGATAATATATATAAAATAAAAACGAACAAAGGTTTTTTAAATAAAGAGATATCAAAAAAAGAGGTGGCAAAATATAAAACAATGCCAATCGCAAAAAAGATTAGTTGGCTTTGAAATGTAGAAGAACTTGTTGAAAGTATAGCAAACGCCCCAAGCGAAAATATAACAAGATAAAAAAGAAACAAGAAAAAGTCAAACCCCTTGGACCTATAGAATTTCATACTTGTCACTTTCCACGAATTTTCCAATTAGCGCCGATTTAGAAATGTAATCCTTAAAATGTTTAAGCGCAAGTTTTGTGTTTTCGTTAACAGGATACGAAATGGAAACAATATCGCTAAACACACAACCCTCTTTCTTTCTTAAACCCTGCGCTTCGCGAACCATATCCCTAGCATACCCTTCTGCCAAAATCTTATGGTCTTTATCCCCTAAATCCACTATTTTTATGGCAAGCTCTTTTGCCTTTTTCCATATAAGATTTTTTACATTTGTTTCTTCTTTAATTATGTTTTCAAGTTCGTCTTCAAGTTTTATATCCAAAAGGTATTCCACTTTTTTAATAGGCATTCTAACGCGAACATTATTTAATTTTCTCCAAGAATGTATTTTTTCAACCACCTCACGAACTTTATCCATATCTTTTTCTAATGAAATATCCACCAACGATGTGTCCGCAGTAGGCCAATCTTCTAAATGCACCGACTCTTTATTCTTTGAGAGATTAAGATACATTTCTTCCGATATAAAAGGCATAAAAGGCGCTGTTAGTTTAGCCAAAGTTAAAAACATAGTGTATAAAACAGAGTGTACCGTATTCTTATCTTTTTCATCATCAGCAGAAAGTCCCACACGATTTCGTATCCTGCGGATATACCATGTGGAAAGGGTATTTATAACAAAATCGTTTATAGCTTTAGACGCGCCAGAAGCGTCATAATTATCCAAACAATTCGTAACCTCAATAACCAACGAGTTAAGTTTAGACAACACCCATCTGTCCAATACACAGGTATAATCCCTTGTTAATTTGGAAGGAGAAAATTTATCAAGGTTGGCGTAGGTAACAAAAAATTTATAGGAATTCCAAAGAATAAGCAAAAATCTTCTTCTAACTTCTTCGCCTAACGCAAAACTAAATTTGGTATTGTCAAATAAATTGCCGGACATATAAACCCATCTCATAATATCCACACCCATTTTGTCCGCCGCCTCATCAAAAGGAATATCATTACCTTTAGTTTTATGCATAGGCTCCCCCTTCCCATCCACAATATATCCCGTTGCCAGAACATTTTTCCAAGGCGCTTTGTTTTCTAAAGTAACAGCCATAAAAAGCGTGGCGTAAAACCAAAGTTTTACCTGCCCAATATATTCCGTTATGAACTCAAAAGGAAACCATTCTTTCCAATAACTCTTATCCTCTAAATATTTTATTGTTGAAAAAGGAATAATACCTGCATCAAGCCAACAATCTCCCACTTCTTTCACTCGAGACACCTCTTTTTTACATTTCGGACATTTAATCTTTATTTCATCTATCCAAGGTCGATGCAACTCTTTAAGATTCTTCACTTTGTTTTTATCTACTGCTAATTCCTTTAATTCCTCTTTAGAACCAACTACAATCAATTCTCCACAAGAACATTCATAAAAAGGTAAAGCAAGTCCCCAATACCTTCTCCTTGAAATAGGCCAATCCCCCATATTATCAAGCCAATCCTCCATTCTTTTTCCAGCAGATTTAGGCATCCAATTTGCTTTCCTAGCCGCTTTTTTTGCCACAGGACGAATTTCTTCGGATTTAATAAACCATTCGGAAGTGGTTCTAAAAACAAGTTCCTGTTTGCATCTCCAACAATGCGGATAGGAATGGGTAATTTTCTCTGTTTTATACAAAATTTTCTTTTCCTTAAGACTTTCAAAAATTTCCTCTTTAACAGAAAGAGCGGATTTGCCTGTTAAAAAACCATACCCTTCCGTATAAATCCCTAACTCATTAAGTGGGGCTAAAACAGGAAGACTAAATTTCTTACTTAACTGAAAATCTTCTTCTCCCGCTCCAGGCGCTATATGAACAAACCCACTTCCCTCTTCATCTGAAACTTCTTTCCATTCAATAACTTTATGAGTAACTTTATTTGCAGAAGGTAACTCATCAAAAGGTCCCGTATATTCCATACCTAAAAAACTTATCCCTTTTTTAGTTTCTAAAATAGAAAATTCTTCTTTAATAACCGAAAGTCTATTCTTTGCCAAAATAAAAATTTCGCCAGTTTCATTTAATTTAATTTTCGCATAATCTTTCTTTGGATTAACGGCTACTGCTACATTAACAGCCAATGTCCAAGGAGTAGTTGTCCATATTAAAAGATTACCGGAAGAGTTTTTTAAAGGAAATTTTACATAAACAGAAGTATGTTCAATCATTTTATAACCGTCATCTGAAAGTTCGTGTTGGGAAATAGCCGTACCACAACGAGGACACCAAGGAAGGGAGTCAACTCCCTTATAAATCCAGCCCTTCTCATAACACTTTTTTAGGAAATACCAAATATAAAGGTTGTTCTTCTCGGACATTGTGTAATAGGAATTATCCCAATCCATAAACATACCTAACCGTTTGGATTGTTCTGTCTGAATACGAGAAAATTTTTCAACGCGAGCTCTACAACCATCGCAAAACTTTTCAACACCGTAAGATTCTATATCCTTTTTACTGTTTAACCCTAAATCTTTTTCTTCTTGGACTTCTAGCCACAAACCTTGGCAATCAAAACCGTTTTGAAACCTCTGCTTAAAACCTTGCATATTTTTGTATCTTTGAAACAAATCTTTCAGAGTTCTACCTTGCCCGTGTTGAACCCCCATAGGATTATTAGCGGTTATAGGACCGTCTAGAAAGGAAAACCTTTTTTTAGAAAAATCGTTTTTATGAAGATATTTATCCACTATTCCTGTGAAATACCACTTTTCAAGAAATTTCTTTTCGTTTTCTATAAAATTTGGCAAAGCGGGGACTTCTTTAAACATACAGATATTTTATCACAGTTATATGGAATCGTAGTAAATTGCGCGGGATATTAAAATAAACACCAAAACAACTCCAAGAATCAAAAGGGATATTAGCGAACTGTAAACTTTTATCCTGTTCATATCTATTTTCTCCTTAAAAATGTGGGGAAATCAAACCTTGTATCAATATCCGGATTTTCTCCAGAATCGTCTAATTCTACAACTTCTTCTTTCTCCTCTTGCGCTGGCGAGGAAGAACTTCCCACTTTAACCGAATCCTCCACTCGCCTATACGCTTTTTGAAGATCCATATCAAAACCGGTTGCTATAACCGTAATCTTTATTTGGTCGGTAAAACTTTCGTCTATTGTGGCTCCAAATATTATATTAGCGTCGGGATTAGCCGCTTCCCCTATAATCCTTGCGGCATCGTCCACCTCATGCATAGCCAAATCCGGTCCCCCCACAATGTTAAAAAGTATTCCGGTCGCTCCTTTTATATCTACATCTAATATCGGCGAGAAAATAGCGGATTTGGCGGCATCCACCGCCCTGTTTTCCCCGCTAGCCAAACCTATGCCCATTAAAGCGCTCCCCGCTTCGGTCATAATGGTTTTTACATCCGCAAAATCTACATTCACAAGTCCGGGCAATATTATTAAATCAGATATTCCTTGAACCCCCTGCCCCAAAACACTATCCGCCACCTTAAACGCATCCAATATGGAAACCCCCCTCTCTATAACATCTAAAAGTTTTTGATTTGGGATAGTTATTAGCGCGTCCACCTGCTCTTTAAGTTCTTTAAGACCTATCTCGGCATTTTGCATTCTCCTAACACCTTCAAACATAAAAGGTTTGGTAACCACTCCCACCGTTAAAGCCCCAACTTGTCTGGCAAGATTCGCAATTATGGGCGCCGCTCCTGTGCCTGTGCCTCCGCCAAGCCCCGCCGTAATAAAAACCATATCCGCTCCTTCCAAATACTTTTTCAAATCTTCTAAAGATTCTTCCGCCGCTTTTTTTCCAACTTCTGGATTTGCCCCCGCTCCCAAACCTTTAGTTAAATCCTTTCCGATTTGGATTTTTAAAGGAGACTGACTTGTCGCCAACGCCTGCGCGTCGGTATTTATGGAAATGAAATCAACCCCAACTATTTTTTGATTCAATATCATAGAATTCACAGCGTTTCCGCCACCACCACCTATTCCAACCACCTTTATTTTCGCATAATGTTCACTTTCTGGTTTTATTAGCATAATTTTTTAAAATCTTTAAATCTACGGCAGGAGAGATTTTACAAAAGTTTTGATTTTTCCTAAAAACCCCGTTATTTTCATTTTACCTTTAGAACCAAATCGCCCGGTCTCTTTGCTCATTTTGGCGCCATACAATATCGCGCCCACAGCAGATGAAAACGGCGCGCCATTTATCTCGTCAATAAGACCCGACACTCCCTTGGGTACTGCTATTCTTACAGGCGCTCTTAAAACATCGCGGGCAATTTTTTCTATGTAATAAGTTTCCGCTCCGCCCCCCGTTATAACAACCCCAGCAGGAAGTTTTCCTATACAATTAGCCTTTTTAATCTCCACCGCCACTAACCTAAATAATTCTTCAAGCCTTTCTTTGGAAATATCGTTTAAAAATTTCTTTGCCACGGTTGTGGTCTCTAAACCAAATTCTTTAACATCTAACTCCCCTTTCAACATATCTTCAACAGAATTAGCTTTTCCTTCGCCACTTAATTTAAGTTTAATCTTCTCCGCGGATTCAAGAGAAGTTCTTAACCCTATCGCTAAATCATTGGTTATATTTTGACCCCCAACCGGAAGAACCGACGAATAAACAGGACTGCCCTCTATGTACACAATTATAGAAGTTGTTCCCCCGCCTATATCCACAAGTATTGTCCCTAGTTCTTTTTCGGTATCGGTTAAGGTGGCTTCGGCTGAAGCCAGCGCCGCGTAAATTAAGTCAGACACATCCACACCTATTTGGTTAATACATTTAGTAAGGTTTTTTAAAGCGGTAGCCGAGCCATGAATAATATTAACTTCCACCTCAAGCCTAATCCCGCTCATTCCTACAGGGTCCCTAACTCCATCTTGCTTATCCACAATAAAATCCCGCGGAATAACATGTATAATTTCTCTGTTTGACGGAAGAGAAATAGCTTGAGCCGCCTCGGTAACCCTAGAAACATCCTCTTCCCCAATTTCCGCGTCTTGATGAGAAACCGCCACCACTCCGTGGCTATTCAAAGATTCTATATGACTTCCGCTAACCGTAACAAAAACATTTGAAACGGAACAACCTGCCATTCTTTCGGCTCTTTCAAGAGATTGCGAAATGGATTCCACCGCTTCGTCTATATCTACCACCACTCCTTTTCTAATACCCTTTGAGACTATATTGGATACCCCTATAACAGAATTTCTGCCATCTACAGTGTTAGCAATAACAGTGCAAACTTTGGAGGACCCTATGTCTATTACGGCAGTGATTTTATCCTTTGGCATAACTAGTAAAAGTTTAACTTTAAATTTTTCAAAAATCAATAATCGGGTTTGAGAATCTTAAATCTATTCTCTTAACATTCTTACCTTCTATGCTATACTTTTGAATTATTTTTTGCAATAAAATTGCTTTTTCGTTCTCTTGCTTTTCTGAAAATATTGGGATTAAAACCTCAATAGTAGGGCTTTTAGTTGTTATAACAATGTTCTCGTTAATAACACAATTTACAATAGCCAATTTAACTTTTTTAAGTTCACTCAAAAACCGCACCGCCGACAAAATTTTATCGTTGGTTAGAGTACTTCCGGAGAATATCATATTTTCTTTGTAATTTATTAAAGGAAGGTCTTTATCAAAAGTATCGGATACGCCAAGAACAAAACCTTCTGAATCCACAACAAAAAAGCTCTCCTGAAAATCTGTTTTTATAAAGGCAGACGGAGTTCTCTCTTGTAATTTAATAACAAGCGCGTTAGGAAACAAAATTGTGGAAGTTACATTTTTTAAACTCGGGAAATTTGCATACACCATATTTTCAAGCTCTTTCTTGGATAAAAAAATGGACTTGCCCAAAAATTTGTTTTCAAGAATTATCTTAACATCCTCCGTTGAAATCAGCGTCAAGTCTTTAGGTTTTACAGAAATATTTTTAACGGTAAAAAAAGAGGACTTAATAAAAACAAACCATAAAACAAGGACCATACCTACTATTAGAAAAAGGAGGGCAATCCCGCGTCTTAAATTTCCTTTATATGATTTTGTTAATTTCCTCAACAAATTTTTGCGAAGCATCTTTTGGAAGCGAAATTTCTTTTTTTAGAAAATATTTCTTGGAATCTTCTAGCAGAAGCTTTATCTCCTCCAAAAGCGTTTTTCCTGTTAAAACATCTTGATTAAGAACACGGGCTAACCCCGCCTCTTTAACAAATTGCGCGTTATTATATTGTTCATTATGCGAAGTATTGGGAAGAGGAATAAGAAAAGCGGGCTTGCTGTAAAAGCACAGCTCGTACACAAAATGCGCGCCGGACCTGCCCACCAACAAATTGGCTTTTTGGATTGCGGTTAACTGCTCTTCTCGCGACAGGAATTTTTTTACGAGTACTCTTCCCTTATTTTTGGCGGGGAAAAAAGATATTTGCTCATTTAATCTATCAAAATCTCTAAAATACGAGTTGTCCCCGCATTGAATTATTATATTACAAAAGTCGGTTAAATTTTTAAGAATAGCCGATACAGTTTCGTTAATAATATGCGCCCCTTGCTTTCCCCCAGTAACGAATACTAAAGGCAAGTTTTCCTTAAAAACCCCTTTGGTTATATCCGCCTCTTTAAAATTTATTATAAGTGGTAACCCTATTACTCTAGATTTCTCTTTTGGGAAAAACGCAAGCGAAGATTCCCATGTTAAAAGAATTCTGTTGGCAAGTTTGGAAACAAATATATTAGCCCATCCGCCTTGCAAAGTTTGTTCATGAGTTATAATGGGAATTCTCATAATGTATGCCCAAATTGTTATCGGAACAGCCAAATACCCGCCAAAAGAAACAACCAGGCTGGGTTTTATCTTAAGCAAAAAGAACAAGGCTTGAAAAAAACCAAAAGGCAGGCGAATAAGTCTTATCGGATTAAAAGTTCTGTATATCTTTCCAGCGTATAAATTATAAAAGGGGATATTTTTTTGGGTAATTTCCCTATATTCCGCCGAAGAGTTTTTGTCTTTGTAGGCGGAAAATTTATGCCCCACAAAATGTATCTCCACATCTTTTCTTTCGTTTAAAAGCGCGTCTATCACCGCCACCGCAGAGGTATGATGGCCACCTATAAATACCAATCTTTTAGAATCGTTTTTCATAATCATAGTATAGCAAATCTCAGATTGCTTCGTCAGTCGCTTCGTTCCTTCCTCGCAATGACAAGTTTTGGGACGCGCCTCTTGGGAAACCAAACCCCTAAGAATCCGATGTCCTAGAGATGTTTAACAAAACCCCTATTCCCATTAAACTCACTATCATAGAAGAACCCCCGTAGGAAATAAAAGGCAAGGGAACGCCGGTTAAAGGTATTAAATGCACCATAGCGAATAGATTAACAAAAGCCTGAACGCCTATCCAACAAGAAATTCCTACCGCCACAAATTTTTTAAAAGGGTCCTTTTGGTTTTTTGCTATACTTAATCCTTTCCAAACCAAAGCCAAAAAAACAAGGCTTAAAAAAACTGAGCCAACAAAACCGAATTCTTCGGCGATAACCGCGAAAATTGAATCAGAAACTACTTCGGGAATGTACGCGTATTTCTGGCGGGACTCTCCAAAACCAAGTCCCAAAAAACCTCCAGAACCTACGGCTATTAATATTTGCGCGATATGATACCCCTCTTTAAGAATATCCGTTTCCCGCGGTCTTAAAAAGGTCATTAATCTTTGTCTTCTGTAAGAGGAAGAAAAGGACATTATGCCTCCCAAAGCAATTATTACAGGAAGACCAACCACTAAATAAAGCAAAGACAAATTTGAAATAAAATAAAGAGAAACGGCAATCGCCATAAATATAGAAGCCGTGCCAAAATCGGGTTCCAGCGCAACAAGACCTACTGTAGTTAATACGAGAATTAAAAAACCAAAAGTTTTTCGTTTATCTTTTGAAGTTATTTTCTCCAAAAACAACCCCCCATACAAAATGAATGCCAGCTTTGCCACATCAGTTGGTTGAAAACTAATTCTGCCTAAAAGGGGTATTGCGGGAAACGGCGGAGGGTTTAACACCACCCACCTAAAAGCACCGTAGGTCATCTTAGTAAAAGGGGTCTGCACGGGAGTTTTAAAAATTTGGGATAATACAGATTGCAAAGCAAGAACAGATAAAAATCCAAGAGAGATAAGCATTAAAGGTTTTGACCATTTCTTTAGCCTATAAAAATCTATTTTGTACATATACCACATTCCAAAAAATCCAATTAAAACCCAAACAAATTGTTGAAATAAAAATTTATATTTGTTGTCAAAAACCCCTTGGGCGTAGGAAGAGGATGCTTCAAAAACCATCAGAAGACCAAAAAAAACTAAGGATAAAACGAGATACAACAACACCTTGTCATATTTTTCCATCCTACTACTTTGTAAATTCTTTCCAAAATTCCTTTTTCGCATACTCTAAAACTAGAGTAGCATTAGCATATAAGGTTGACAATGTTATTTATACTTATTACAATGATAAGTATAATTTAATCAAAAGCAATGATCGGGAGACGCTTGAGTTTACAAGCCTTAGTGGTCCCGGGAGCTGTTGAGGTGAAAAATAGTATCTTCAACCGGAAGCTGACCGTTATCTTTCAGCAAGGTATTACTGCTGTAAACAGCAAGTACCTAGTAAGGTTCTAGTAGCAATATTAGAATAAAATAAATAAATTACCAAAAGACATCTATCATTTTAAGGGCGGGAAATTAAGCGGTCCGGATGTTTTAATTCTCGGAGGCACTCACGGAGATGAGTTAGCAGGAATTGCTGTGGTAAAGGAAATTATCACTAGATTAAATTTTATGAAAATTAATGAAGAAAACTGCCTAAAAGGAAACCTTTATGTGGGTTTCGGCAGTCCCGCCGCCATTTCCAAAAATGTTAGGGGTATAACAAACCGTAATTTAAACAGAAGCTTTGATCCAATACTATTAAAAGATTATTCGCCAAATAAAATTGATAGCGCTGACTTATCAAGAGCGAAAGAACTTGCTCCTCTTCTTTTGAAAGTGGATTTTTTGTTTGACATACATTCCACAAGCTCCCCCTCCAATCCTTTTGTTTGCTTAAGCCATATAACCTCCCAAAACAAACCTTTTCTGCCACTATTTTATGTGGCTTGTATTTTAACAGACCCTGATAATATTCTAGGCAAAGAACAAAAACAAAAGGTAATAGGAACCACTGATTACTTTGTAAACACTTTTGGGAAAGGCAGGGGGTACTGTTACGAAACCGGGTTGGCAAGTGATAACTCAAAAAACGAGAGCATAATAGAAAATCTTTTAGATATTTTAGTTAAAATCGGTTCTGCAACTGGGGATATTTACAAACTGTTCGGGCTGGAAAAACCAGCTTCAAAAACAAAAAAGCTCAAGCAAAATATTTATGAGCTAACCGACCTCGTTATAGCCAAAAGCTCCGTCTTTCATTATGCAAAAGGTATGAATCGCGGATGGAAAAAGGTGTTTTCCGACCAATTAGTTGGAAATTATAGTAATGGAGAAGCCGTTGTTATACCTTGTAACGGATACTATTTATTCCCTAAAGCCGAAAGCAAGATTGAAAAAGGCAAAAGCCTTTTTTACATAGCGGAAAAATGTGGCTGAACAAGTCTATTATACCCCCTACAAAATACGACACAATAAAATTCCAAAGTTTTATTAACAAAGCCAATCAAAAAGGGCGCCGGAGCGCCCAATCTTTTTGTTGGAGA
>JAHIUT010000019.1 GCA_018817085.1 Patescibacteria group bacterium
ATATGCTAAAAAAGGTTCTTATTACTACCGCTATAGACTATACAAACGATGTAATCCATATTGGTCACCTTTACCAAAAGGTGCTAGCCGATTGTTACGCCCGTTATTACCGAAATTTAATAGGACGCGAAAATGTCCGCTTTTTAACAGGAACCGATGAGCACGGACAAAAAGTGGAAAGAGCGGCAAAAGAAAACAACAAAACCCCTAAAGAATTCGTGGACGAAATCGCATTTCTTGATAAAAAAGAACAAAGCTCTCTTAATATCTCTTACGACAGATTTATAAGAACAACGGACGACGACCATAAAAAAACGGCGGCGGATTTTTTTGAAAAGGTTTATAAAGCGGGATTTATTTACAAAGCAAAATATACCGGTTTTTACTGCGAAGGATGCGAAGAATACAAAACCGCAAAAGATTTAGTTGCGGGTAAATGCCCTTTACACCAAACCAAAGACATTAAAAAACTATCCGAAGAAAACTACTTTTTTAAATGGTCGGCTTTTCAAGATTTTTTAGAAAAACATTTTGCCAAAAACCCAAACTTTGTTTTGCCCAAAGCAAAATTCAACGAGATGAAGTCTTTTTTGGAACAAGGCGTCAACGACATTCCCGTATCCCGCCCAACTCTAAAATGGGGCATCCCCTTGCCTATAGACAAAACGCAAGTGATTTATGTGTGGTTTGACGCTCTAATAAACTATTACACCTACGCCAAGCCTCTTGGGTTTTGGGACAACGATACCAAAATAATTCACTTTTTAGGAAAAGACAACGCCAGGTGGCATACCCTTTTATGGCCGGCAATGCTTAAAGCGGCGGGAAAAAAACTTCCCGATACCGTTTATGTTAACTCTTTTTTGAGCCTAAACGGACAAAAAATAAGCAAGAGTCTGGGGAATGTAATTAAAGCTTCGGAACTAACAGAAAAATTCGGAACGGACGCTGTCCGTTACTATCTCCTTAAATACGGACCATTGCTTGAAGATGCAGATATCTCTTTGGATAAAATAAAAGAAGTTTATAACAGCGAGCTTGCTAACAATCTTGGGAATTTGGTGTCAAGGGCAGCCAAACTTCTAGAAGAGCAAAATCTCAAATCTCAAATCTCAAATCTCAAATCCAAAACCGAAAATCTCAAAACTAAAATACAGGAAAATATGGAAAGTTACAGGCCGGATTTGGCATTGCAGGAAATACAGCTTTACATAAACAAATTGAACAAGTACATCCAAGAAAAAAAACCGTGGGAAAAGGGAGGAAGCGAAAGAATAAAAATTATGGAACCTGTTTTAACAGATTTAATAAATGTGGCGACCTTGTTAAAACCTTTTATGCCCGAAACGGCGGAAAGGATAAAGGAAATATTTTCAAGCGGGGGAATAAAGGCGTCCGAACCATTGTTTAGGAGGATAGGAAAAGGTTGACACGCCCGTCATTGCGATCCCGAGCTTTAGCGAGGGAGAAGCAATCTCACCTAGATTGCTTTGCTCATTGCATTCGCTCGCAATGACACCGTGAAGCTAATAATTTATGACTACCGACATTCATAAAACCTACATAGAAATAGAAAAACAACACCCTCTTCTTTTTAGGTTTCTTGAAATTGTGCCGGGTTTTATAACATGGGCAACGCTTTTGTCCCCAATATGGCTTGGGATTCTCGCTCCCCGAATTATGTTGTTTTTTTTAACCTTTTTGTCCATTTACTGGATATACCGCGCAACTATCCACGCTTGGGGAACTTTAAAAGGCATTAAACTATATTATGCCGAAATTAAAATAAATTGGCTTAAAAAATGCAAGGAACTTAAATTCTCGGAACTGCCCGATACAAACGAACTTCCAAAAAATTTTTCCGCTTTAAAACATTTTATTCTTATCCCCACCGTAAGTGAGCGGTTTGAAGTGTTGGAACCCACATTTAAAGCTCTGTGGGAAAGTAATTACCCAAAAGAAAACTTTTTTATTGTCGTTCCCATAGAAGAAAAGGGAGAAAAAATAGTTAAAACATCTCTACGAAAAATAAAGGAAAGATATCCTTTTAAAAACCTCTTAGTTTACACGCATCCTGCCAATATCCCGGGAGAGGTAACCGGCGTTGGGTCGCCAAACAGAACATGGGGCGCTAAACACGCCATACCCGATTTAAAAAAGGGGGGGGTTGAAATAAAAGATTTTATTTTCACTACTATGGATTCGGATACCGTAGTGCATAAAGAATTTTTTGCAAGACTTTCGTACGAGTATTTAGTGAGCGACAAAAGATTAAATAAATTTTTTAGCACCGCTGTTTTTCTTTTTAACAATAACCTTTGGAAAGTACCTATGCAAATGAGAATAGAAGCAAACAGTGTAACTTTAGGAACTTTGTCCAGTTGGGTTATAGAAAAAGCCACCCGCGAAACTTTTTCTTGCTACAGCTCCGCTTTGCAAACTCTGATAGATGCCCACTTTTGGGATGTAACCACCATTGACGACAGTGTGTTCTTTTGGAGAGCTTTTTTTGCCCGAGACGGGGATTTTGAAGGCAGGTGCTACTTTATCCCCGTCTCAAACGACGCCGTTCAAGGCGAGTCTCTTGTTAAATCCCACATTAGTTTATACAAACAGCTCGTGCGCTGGGGTTGGGGGAGCATAGTTTTTCCCATTTCAATGTATGGGTTCATAAAAGGAAAAAACATCCCCAAAACTTCAAAACTTTTATGGACATTCTCAAAAATTGAACGGCATTTTATATGGAGAACCATTGCTTTTTTAATTACCTTTGGGTTTGCCCTATTAACACTCGTAAGTAAAACTATCCGCCATTCGTCCGCAGTTTATCGTCTGCCTCAAATAATAAGTCTAATTTTAAGCTCCGCTCTAATTTTAATAATTCCAGTTACCCATTTTAGATTAAAACTCGCGCCCAAAATACCAGAAGAATGGCCATGGTGGAAAAAAGTAATGGCGTATTTAGAAGGGCCATTAATAATGATAAACTTATTAACATATTCGTTTATTCCTTTTTTGGAGGCGGAAACTAAAATGATGTTTGGGAAAAAATTTAAAAAAACTTATTACACACCAAAAATAAGATGAACCTTTTACTAAAAAACCTAAAAACCGACCAAAAATTCTTAATCTCTCAAACCATATCTTTTGGACTTGTGTTGTGTTCGCTTTTTATGATAAAAATTTTAGGCAGAGATTTGCCCAACCAAGTACCTCTTTTTTTCACCAGAACCTGGGGAGAGGGGCAACTTGCGCCAAAGGTTTTTCTTTATCTAATACCGATAGCCCAAACGCTTTTTAGCCTCGTTCATTTGCTAATAATAAATGCTTCCATAAACAAACGGAAAAACGAGTACGCCACCATTTTTAATTATCTAAATATTTTCGTTGGTTTTCTTATAACCGCCTTTTTGCTAAAAATTGTTGCCAACCTCTCCTTTTTTCCTTATAACAAAGTGGACGCGAGATTTATAAACATACTATTTCCGTTCTTAATAAGCTTTTTAATAAGCGTTTTTAGCGGAAAGTACATTATTAAACTTGCCCGCAAATTAAATATAGTAACAAACCCAAACACCGATAGCCATCCCGCTATGCTTATTAAAACACCCATTCCTCGCGCGGGAGTCTTAATTTTTTACGCCGGCTTTATAATTACCTCTCTTATTTTTCTGCCATTAAACAGCAAAAGAACTATCGGCATTCTTATTGGAACAAGCCTGATGACCCTTTTGGGGGTATTGGATGACAAATACAAAGATATAAACAGATATATAAGGTTGGGCGCTATGGCAATGATTGCCGCCATACCAAGTTTATTTGGCGTTATTATTTTTTATTTAAACAATCCTTTTAACGGCCCAATAAAATTGGACTCGGTGGTGTTTAAGTTCTCGGCATTTAGTACTGAACATAAAATTTATATTCTTGCTGTAATATTTTCCATAATGTGGATGCTTTGGATAATGAACACTTTGTCATGGTCAAACGGCATAGACGGGCAGTTTTCGGGAATTGCGGGAATTGCCGCTTTGACCATAGCCATTCTTTCCTTGCGATTTGCAAAAATAGACCAAGAAAACATCAATACCGCAACTTTAAGCGTTATAACCGCAGGCGCAGTTTTTGGAACAACCCTTTTTACTTGGTACCCTCAAAAAATATTATGGGGGTTTGGGGCAACCGCCGTAGGACTTGTTCTGGCGTCAACCGCCCTTCTTTCGGTATCAAAAGTAGCTATAGCCTCTTTGGTATTACTTATTCCTTTAATGGATGGCGCAGTGGCAATAGTTAGAAGAGTCTCAAAAGGCAAATCGCCTTTCTACGGAGACCGGGAACATTTGCATCATAAACTTTTGAACATGGGGTGGTCCAAACCTCAAGTCGCCCTATTTTACTGGGTAATAACCGCCGCTTTAGGAATATGCGCTATAGTGTCTTCCGGAAAAAACACCATCCTTACCGTAACCACCTTTGGCGGTATCGTAGGGTTTGTTATTATTTTGTTTAATTTGTTTAGCGTGAAGAAGGGGAAAGAGTAACTCTTAAACCCAAGCAACAACCGCTTGTCATTCCGGACTTGATCCGGAATCCAGACATTCCTTTCCTAGATTCCGTGTCTACGCACGGAATGGCATCCAAAGAATTAAATTAGATACACCAAACTCCCCAAAATAATCAAAATCTGAATAGTTATCCCAATAAGCATAGGGGCCTGCGTTTGCAATTTTCTCTGTATATTCGTTAAGCCTTTTATAAAAGCGGGGGCAGAGTCCAAATAAATATACGGCGCCTCCAAAACATCGGGCAGTACCGCCACAATACCACATAAAAAACTTGTTATCGCCAGAGCCGTGTTATGGTCAAGCCAAAGGTATTTAGCAGTAAATAAAACACCAACCCCAATACCTAACCCAATGTCCGCCATAACCGCAAGAACACGCCACCCCTTTAACCGTTCCTCTTTTTTAGTGTTGCTAAAAAAATCCCAATGGGGCGTTAAATCCCCTAAAAAATGGGACAAAAGAGCTATCGGCACAGCTAAAAAAGGGATTGGCACAAACTTCGCTATAACTAAACCTATAAAAACATGAGGTGTTAAAAGCATTGTGAGAACTATAATAGTACAAAGGTATGGTAAAATCAACTGAACAAATGTTAAAACCAAAAAAAGCGCTGGGACAGAACTTTTTGGTGGACAAAAATGTCCTTTTAGCTTTTTTGTCCGTGGCGAATATCTCTCCAAAAGATACTGTAATAGAAGTGGGGGCGGGAACAGGAACTATTACAAAAGAGCTTGCCAAACAAGCCAAAGAGGTTTTGGCCGTAGAAATTGATAAAGACATATTCCTACAACTTGAAAAAAATGTGAGTGACCTTCGCAATGTAAAAATTGTAAATTCTGATATCTTAAAATTCACCCGCCTAGACCGCCATCAGGCGAGGCTGGTTGATAATTATGTAGTGGTTGGAGCAATTCCTTATCAAATAACTTCTCCGCTAATACACAAACTCCTCACAGCGGAAAATCCGCCCAAGACCATAACCTTTATAATTCAATACGAGGTAGCAAAGAAAATATGCGCCGTACCCCCAAACGCCACATATCTCTCAAATTTTGTGTCTTTGTACGGAACCTCAAAACTTACCAAAAAAATAAAACCTTTCGCCTTTAATCCACAACCTTCCGTAAATTCCGCTATAATACATATAGAAAAACATAAAACCCTGCCTGCCACAGACGATATGCTAAAATGGTCGGCGTTTTTGCATAGGGGATTTAAACACCCAAGAAAAATGCTGGGAAACATTTTTGGAAAAGAAGATTTATTAAAAGCGGGGATTCCTCCGCAAAAAAGAGCGCAGGAATTGACTTTGACGGAATGGGAGAACTTATATCAAATGTCAAAAGTAAAATGTAAAATGTCAAAACCACATCTCAAAACCTTAAAGCTGGAGAAATTCAGATTTGAGATTTAAGATTGAAAAAGTTAGCATAAACAGAGAGGGGTAAAATTATTAAATGTTTATAGACAGAAAAAACAAAATTCCCCCCCACATCGTTCAATCACCAGCGTGGGGAGAGGTAAAAACAATGCTGGGAACAAAAAGCGTAAGGACAAAAAACGGCGTCCAATTTACGCTCCATAAAATTCCTATGCTTAACAAAAATTTTGGATTTTGCCCTAAAGTGTCGCCTTCAGAAATTGACTGGAACGATATCAAAAAACTTGGGAAAGACAATAACTGCGTATGCATTAGATTTGACACGCCCAACAGCGCAAAGGGACAATTTTCGGAAAAGTTTAAAAAATATTGCGTTAAGGCTCCTAAAAACACTTTTGCGCAAAAAACTTTGTTTCTGGATTTAACCAAAAGCGAAGAAACCCTCCTAAAAGAGATGCATTCCAAAACAAGATACAACATACGGCTTGCGCCCAAAAAGGAGGTAGTGGTAAAAGAAGCTAATAAAGAAAAGCTTCCTATTTTTCTAAAACTGCAAAAAGAAACCGCTAAAAGGCAGGGTTTTTACATCCACAACGACCACTATTTTAAAACCGTCTTTGAGGAACTTTCTAAGCGCGATATGGCGAAACTTCTTATTGCGTACAAAGAGGATACACCGCTTACCGCGTGGTTGCTTTTTGTGTATAAGGAAGTAATTTATTATGTATACGGAGGGTCTTCGGAAGAATATAAAAATCTAATGCCCTCAAACCTAATGGCGTGGGAGGCGATAAAACTTGGAAAAAGTTTAAATTGCAAATATTTTGATATGTGGGGCATTGCGGACAATCCCGAAAACAGCAAAGACCCGTGGTATGGGTTTACAAAATTTAAGCTGGGGTTTGGCGGAAATATTGTAGAATTTGAAGATTCTTGGGATTTGGTTTTGGAACCGCTACCGTACAAACTTTTTAATATGGCGGAAAAGATAAGGTGGGTGTTATTAAAATTTAAAAAATGATTTAAAAAAAGGAGTATCCTTTTTCAAAGGATACTCCTTAGTTAAGTTTTTGATACTAATACTGTGGACATTAAACAATCTCACCAATGGGGAAATTACTTAAAAAGCTTGGGTTGGGAATCCCTTTACATCCCGCAGGCTGTGCGAATTAAGCCTCTTTTGTTTTGGTCAGCAATTAAAATTCAACGACCTTCGCAGATATCCGAGGAGTTTCTTAATAAAGTAGATAAAATAGCCCGAGAAAAAAGGGCATTGTTTGCGATAATAGAACCAAAAACTTGCGAAAACGAAAATATTTTTCCAAAACATCGTTATCGCCCCTATAAAGAACCGCTATCCTTTACCAAAACTATAGTTGTGGATTTAAAGCCAAGTCTAGAAACCCTGCTCAAAAGCTTTTCCAAAGACACCAGACAAAAAATCAAGCGCGAAACCAAGGTAAAAATAGGGTTGAACCCGATTTTGGTTGAAGAGTTTTACAAATTGTTTGCTCAAACTGCTAAACGAAAAAAGTTTTGGATTCCTCCTCTCCTCGAAATAAAGACCAAAATATCCTCTTTCGGCGAGGATGTATTTGTGGTTACGGCTTTTTATAAAAAAACGCCAACA
>JAHIUT010000020.1 GCA_018817085.1 Patescibacteria group bacterium
AACAATTTCAGAAATAATAGGTCTTTCCGCCTTTTCTTATCCGGTAATAGAAAGTTATTGGCTTGGAAACGAGGAATTAAAAAAGGCAAAACCGGAACATTTTGAACTTCTTTTGGAAAATTTTGCAAAACAAGGTGTTCCAGAAAACACTATAGCGGAGTTTAGAAAAAACAAGCCAAAGGTTTTTATACCCCACCACTTTTTTCAAGTGTTATCTGTTTCCAATAGTGCTGAACACATAAATAGCTGTATGATTCGGTGGGGGGAAGTGAAAAAAATTGAAGGGGGAAAAGTTTTTGTAGATATTAAATTTCTAGAAAGCCAAAATGGGGGTTATAAACTAAAAAACAGACAGGAAGATTTAAAATTTTACCCTGCTTTTCTACTCGGATTAAAAGCGGGGGATACGGTGGCGGTTCATTGGAAACAAGCGGTAAAAATTTTAACTAAAGAGGAAGAAAAAAATTTATTCTTTTGGACGGAGAAGATTTTAAGAAAAAAGGTTATTTAAGAAGAAAGCCACCGTCAACCACAATTTGACTTCCCGTCATATACGAAGACATATCAGAAGCTAGAAACAAGGCAACCTTGCCAATCTCGTCCGGCTCGCCCATTCTATGCATTGGCACTCCAGCCATCGGGTCCGCAATGGATATTTTTTCATTCGTTCCCGCGGTGGCGGGCGTTTGCATTTTTTGCGCTCCCGGAGTGTTTATTCCCCCTGGCGCAATAGCGTTAACCCAGATTTTATGCGGGGCAAGCTCCAAAGCAATGTTTTTGGTAAACCCCCAAACGCCGTGTTTAGACGCGTCGTATATCGCAAGCCCTACCATTGACGGATGCAGAGCGTCTATTGAAGTGATATTAATTATTCTCCCACCTTTGCCTTGTTTAATCATTTGCTCGGAAACATATTTTGCGCAAAGGACTACTCCCTTTAGATTTACATTAATTATTTTTTCAAAATCCTGCGCGGTTAAGCTAGATAACGGAACAACGGGAAATATGCCTGCGTTGTTTACCAGTATATCTATACTCCCAAACGCGATTACCGTTTCTTTAACCAAATTTTTAACATCACTCTCGGAGGAAACATCCGTTATAACGGTTTTTAAATTAAGTTTGAGAGGGAGCAACTCTTTTAACACCTTGCCCGTTTCTTGCTGGTTATAATCCGCTATAACAACATTTGCTCCGGCTTCTCCAAGTCTTTGGACAATGCCAAGCCCAATTCCCGCCGCCCCTCCGGTTACTATTGCGGTTTTTCCGGATAAATTAAGCAGGTTGTTTAAACTAACAATACTCATATTTTGATTATACATTAAACCTCGTAAAATACGCCTAATGGTATTTTTTTAATCCCAAACTCTAAAGATTTGTTGTAAGCGACAAGCTTGTCCGCAGAATTATAATCTTTGCCAAGACGATAGCAGTTATCTCTAAAAAAAGTGTGCGTGAGTTTTTTATTAAAAGTAACGCAAGGTTGAAGCGCTTCTATAATGGCAATTCCTTCATGTTGGTTTGCCTTAATTATAGTATTTGTTAAATTGTTTATATCTCCCACATATTCCCTTGCCACAAAAGTCGCGCCCGCGGTAATGGCGAGAGCAAGAGGACTAAGCGGGGTATCCGTATTTCCCGCGGGTGTGGATTTAGATTGGTATCCTTTTTCCGAAGTGGGGGAGGTTTGTCCTGTGGTTAAGGCGTAAACGCCGTTGTTATGGATAATAATCGTTAAATTTTCGTTTCGTCGACAAGCGTGCAAAAAATGATTTCCCCCTTCGCCTAAACAGTCGCCGTCGCCGGTAAAGACAAAGATATTAAGGCGAGGATTTACGGTTTTTATGCCTGTTGCAACCGGTATTGGTCTTCCGTGCAAAGTTTCAAAAGATGTTAGTTTTATAAAATTAAGAATATGCCCGTGACAACCTATTCCCGCAACCAAGACGGTATTGGAGTTATCCCAGTTTTCTAATACGGTCGCATTTTTAAACGCTGTCCACAGAGAAAGATTCCCGCAACCCGGACACCATGTTGGAGAAAAAGGCGTTGTTAAATCTGCTAGGTCAGTCATTTTTTAAATCTTTCAAAACTTTATTTATTTTAGTTATTATTTCTTCCACAAAGAAAGGGCGCCCATCATATTTTAAGAGTTTGTCCTTTATTTCAATTCCGGTTTTTTCTCTGATTAGGTTAGCCAACTGTCCGCTGTAATTGCATTCAATATTCACCACATACCTTGCGCTAGCAAGCACTTTCTTTACTTGCTCTGTTGGGAATGGGTTCATCCAAGTTATATGAAGATAGCTCACATTATCAAACTTTTTTAGAGCTTGTATAATACTTCCTTTATTGCTTCCCCAAGAAACAATGGTTATATCGGCTTTAGTATGCCCAAAAAGTTTTGGCGCGGGCATATCGTTTTTGGCGCAAGTTGAAAGTTTTTCCATTCTCTTTTCCATTTGGTTGTTCCTGTTTTCAATTTCTTCGCTTGAAAAGCCTAATTCGTTATGCTCATCGGAATTGGCTATAAAAAAGTTCCCGCTTCCCGGAACTGTCCTTGTGGAAATGCCGTCTTTTGAAAGCTCGTATCTTTTATAGTTTCCTACTTTTTCGGTTGTAAATTTTCCGCGATCCAGAGTGTAAGGAGAATTTTCAAAAGGCAGAAAACTTTGGTCGTTATCGCAGATATTTTTATCTATTAAAACCACTACAGGAGTTTGATACTTATCCGCCAAATTAAACGCTTCTCTAGTTAAATCAAAAGCTTCTTGTGCGTCTCCTGCGGCTAAAACTATTCTTGGAAAATCTCCTTGATGGGCGTTAAGAACAAATTGCAAATCGCTTTGTTCGCTCCATGTGGGAATGCCTGTTGCTGGCGCTCCGCGCATACCGTTAATTATAACCACAGGTGTCTCCGTCATACCTGCCAACCCATATCCTTCGGTCATAAGGCAGAAACCGCCTCCAGATGTTGCCACCATTGAACGGGCTCCCGCAAAACTTGCCCCAATTGCCATATTTATTGCGGAAATTTCATCCTCGGGTTGTTTATAAATATAATTATGCTCTTTTTGATGGGCGGTTAAAAAATGCAAGATGCCTGAAATAGGGGACATCGGGTAAATGGCGGCAAATTTTAGTCCTGCGGAAATTGCGCCCAGCGCCACTGCTTCATTACCGTTTAAAACAACCTTCGGCGCGGTTTCTACGAATTTTAAAAGCGAAGTTGTTTGGCGAGGGTAGTTCTCTGTAATGTAAGTGTATCCAACCTCCGCCGCTTTTAAGTTATCCTTTACCGTCTCATCCTTTTCGTATTCTTTGGAAATTAGCTCCTTAAGAATTTTAAAATCCCCCCCGAAAATTGCTACCAGCGCCCCCAAAGCTACCGTATTACTTAATATGTTTTTCTCTCCAGCAAGATTTGAAAGGGGGATTTTAAAAAGTTTGGTGTTTTTTGGTATGTCTGCTGTAGCAATCTTTTCATCCACATCAAATAAAATTCCCGACTTTTCGGTTAGCTCGTTTGTATGCTTGTCCAGTGTTTCTTGATTTAGCGCCACCAAAAAATCTGTTTTAGAACTTGGTCCTGTTACTTCTTTTCCGGAAATATTTATTTGCATAACATTGTGTCCGCCTCGGATTAAAGACGGATATTCAATATAGTTGTAAATATAGTATCCGGATAACGACGCGAATTTGGAAAACAAAAGTCCTGCGGATTTTATTCCCTGCCCAGCTCCCCCACCAATTTTTAAGCTAAATATTTGGTTCATAGTTAATAATTATTTTTGGGTCCACCGCCCAGGCATTGTCCTTATTCACAATAACAGGGTTAATTTCAATCTCCAAATTTTTTGGCATACTCTCTGCTAATTTACCTACGCGAACAATTAATTCAAACAATTTATCTAAAGCGAAAGGGATTTCTCCCGGCGCGGTTTCAAAAAGAGTATAAACTTTTGAATTTTCCACTAAAGTTTTGGCGTCCATTATTCCCATAGGCAAAAGGTGTATATTCTTGTCGGAAATTAGTTCTGCAAACGAACCCCCCGCTCCAAAAAGGAGTATGTTTCCAAAAGTGATGTCCCTTTTTACCCCCACAAGTACTTGCGCCCCACCTACTATGCTTTTTTGGATTTGTATATCTAGATTTTTCTCTTGCATTTTTGTCAACGCTTTTTCTAGCTGGTTCTCGTTTATTATGTCCAAGATAACGCCACCCGCCCTTTTTTTATGGATAATTTCTGGAGAAGAAAGTTTTAAAACAACCGGCCAACCGTTTTTTTCGGTAAAATCTTTTGCCCGCTCAAAAGTTTTTATAAGTTCTGTTGGAGGAGTGGCTATTCCTGCGGAAGAGATGAGTTCATTGGCAGAAAGATTATCCAAACTTTTGTAATTTTTGGCAATTGCCTGTTCAATAGTTTCTTTAGCCCTATCAAAATTTTGATTTAGAAATATGTCCTTTTCCTTTCTCGGTCTTTCGGGGACATCTTTTCCTTTTTGAAACACCCACATTTTGGAGATGGCGTAAATGGCTCTTTCCGGGAATCTAAACGAGGGGATTCTAAACTCGTTTAGTTTTTTCTCTCCTTCCGAAACTAGCTTCCCTCCAATGAAGGAGCAGAAAATAGGTTTTTCATATTTTTGAGACAACTCGCCAATAAATTCCGCAGTTTTGGCAATTTGGGTCATTATTTGCGGGGTTAAGATAATGAGCAGAGCGTCCACACTGTCCTGTTCCAAAACAATTCCGGCGGCTTTTTTATATCTATTAGCAAGCGCATCTCCCAAAACATCAACGGGGTTTAAAATACTTGCTTGTCTGGGGAGTATTTTTAACAGGTCTTCCTTAGTTTCTGCGCTAAATTCAGCAAGTTCCAATCCGTAAGTTTCTATAGCGTCACTACTTATTACTCCGGGACCGCCGGCGTTTGAAACAATTCCAATTTTGGGTCCCTTGGGCGCATTTTCCCATGAAAAGACTTTTGCTAAATCAAAAAAATCTTCCATAGT
>JAHIUT010000021.1 GCA_018817085.1 Patescibacteria group bacterium
CCCTCCTCCTGCCGTTTTGTTTTTTCCAACCCATTGACTAGCCTATAATATTATGGTATAATATATACATGTTGGTTGGTAAGTTAGGAAAGGAGGAATAGTGGAACCTAACTTACGGGGTATGGCGCGAGGCCCCTTAATACCTGGCTAATTTTACTTAGCTGGGTCTCGCGCCTTCAAATTTTTGCAAACAAAACCCTTGACAGACAACCTGTAGTGTGGTATAATGGATGTATTGAGAGTTTAGAGGTGAGAGACTAAATTTTCCTACCAAGCGGGCCTACCTTGCATAATATTAAAGGTACTAAAGCTCGGGTTTGGAATCAAGTTAGTCTTGACTCTAAATCCGAGCTTTTGTGGTTTTAAGGATGTCTTTTCTAATCTGTCTTCAAGAAAGGAGACAACGGTACAGAACTCTACTCGTGAGAGAGACTTGGAGGAATTATCCTGCCAAATATAAGGGACTACCTACCGGACCCTTCCTCCTTGTGGATAGATTAGAGGAGATAAGAATTTATATCTTGTACCTTGTCAATTTAATATGACATTTGACAATGTTGAAGAGCTAATAAACAGCCCTACCGTCTTACCTGTCCAAACGCTGTTTGTTGGTTTAACCTGGGTGGGGAGAGAGGTAGGGACCTCCCCTCCCAAACCGAGACCATAAATAAACGAACAAATTGTGGTTTCAGTTTGGGAATTTTGCAGATAGCTTAGTGGGTATTTAATTCAAAAGAGTTCAAAAGGGGTACTGACCCCGCCAGCTGGCGGGGTACAGACCCCAAAACAAATACCAAATACCTAATAAGCCGTCTGCAAATGTTGCAGAAACGGAAGTCCTCGCCGAATGGCGTGGCCGGAGTAGCCATCTCCGTCTCAATCCGCCTTGGGCGGAAAAGGAGGTGTAAAATGGCTACGATTTTTGTTAACGGACAGCAAGTCGCCCTCGCGACCTGCCCCGCCTAGTTGGACGCTGAAAACCCCCGACTTAGTCGGGGTTCCCGGGAAATCCTGCCGGGGTAAAAGGACGGTCGTCGGTTTAGTATCACTGGTAGGTTCCGACGTTAAACAAAAACTCACACACGCGAGCCATGGGGAAGCAGTGCCCCGAAGTATACGCTCGTAGTTTAATGGCAGAATCTCCGTCTCCAAAACGGAGGGCGCAGGTTCGAATCCTGCCGAGCGTGTGTTTTACAAGGCTGTCAGCAGGCCTTCCTAGACTTTAGGTCGGGAAAAGGTCCTCATTCAGTGCTTTAGGATGAGGGCTTCCTGAGGGATAGTTGCGCAACAAGCGGACTTCCCTTAGGGAAGGAAGTTTGCTGATGGGCGCAACGAGTCCTGATCTCGCGCGGCTGATGAGCACCCCCTGAATGCCAGATAGAGACGGGGGGATAAGCGCGAGCGCAAAGTCGGTACGGGAGTTTCCCATGCCTGGGGCCGACGCGGAGTTAGAAATAGGGAAATGGCTCTTGGGTGAGAGTAGTGGCTGTCTCAAAACCCAAGTTAAGTTTTTAACGGTGTTTATGAATCTAACGATTCAAGCTGTTAAAGATGAGCCCGTCCCGATTCCCATCGGGATTGTGTCCGAAAAGCGGCATAACGCAATTCGGAAACTCAAGTAGGGTCTGGTCAACCTGAAAGAGAAAGTGGGAAAACAAGCGCCGTTAGAATGTCCCTTGGGATATTTTAACGGCTTTCAACAAAGCTTATCTTAAAGGTGGGTTTTGATGAGAGAGGGGAAATTTTTAAATACAATATTGACGAGAGGTATTATATGTCATAGAATAATCCTGTGAAATATTTTGATTGGAATGAGGATAAGAATGAAATTTTAAGCGAGGAAAGGGGAGTTTGTTTTCAGGATGTGGTTCTGGCAATAGAAAAGGGCAAGTTACTGGATATTCTAAAACATAAAAACCAAGCAAAGTATCCTAACCAGTGGGTATTTGTTGTGGATATAGGAAATTATATTTACTTAGTGCCTTTTATTGAAGATGAAGAAAAAGTTTTTTTAAAAACAGTTATTCCAAGCCGAAAGGCGACCAAAGAATATTTAGTTAAAAAGAAAGGAAAATAATATGAAGTATTATGAATTAGACAAAGAAGAGCTTGATGTATTAAGTGATTATGCAAGCGGGGAATTAACTTCTGTTAAAGATTTGAATAAAGAAAAAGCGCTTTATAAAAAATTTGCTAAAAATGTTTTGGAAAAGACGAAAAATATTAATATTAGGATTTCCGAAAAAGTTCTTCAAAAGTTAAAGTCCAAAGCGGCGAGGCAGGGGATACCCTACCAGACTTTAGCCTCCTCGGTCTTGCATCAATTTTCTGCTAAGTGAAAACTGGTTAGGGTGGAGCGGGTTTATTCCTGACCTAAAATTGAGGAATTTCTAACCCCCGAGGTTGGATTTTGCAGTCAGCTTAGTAGGTATTTAATTCAAAAGGGGTGCTGACCCCGCCAGCTGGCGGGGTACAGACCCCAACGCATAAGTGGAAAATGTACTTGACAAAATGATTGTATATTTTGTATAGTGTGTTTATGGTGTATATAAGCAGATTTGCCGAAAAACAGTTGGAGCATTCCTTGAAATCCGGAAAAATCGTAATTGTTTTGGGTTCTCGGCAGGTTGGAAAAACAACTATGGTAGAGCGATTTGTTGCTGGGAAGAAAGCGGTTTTTCTAAATTTGGATGTTGAACTTAATAAGCAAAAGCTGGAATCTTTGTCAAAAATAGACCCAAAGGACGCTTTTAGAAACCTTGGCAACCCGGATATTATTATCATAGATGAGGCGCAGAGGCTGGCAAGCGCCGCAAGTATAGTTAAAGGATGGTACGATTCTAAAATGCCTTGTAAATTTATCCTTTTGGGTTCCTCAAGTTTGTCTTTAGCAAAAAACGCGTCAGAAAGTTTGGCGGGAAGAAATATAAAAATTACCCTAGCTCCTTTGAGCTTTAGAGAAATTGTAAAAAACCAAAGCTGGTACTCGGAGGATTATTCGTGGGATTTTATTCAAAATAATTTTAAGGAACAAATTAAAAATTTGCTTTTAGAGACTATCGTTTTTGGCAGTTTTCCAGAAGTTATATCCACTGCCGAAAAAAGGGTGTATTTAACAAACTTAGTTTCAGATTATTTACTGCAAGACATTTTGCATATGGGGCTTGTTAAAAATCCAGATATTATAAAGAAGCTTTTAGCGCTTTTGGCTTTTCAGGTTGCAAGCGAAGTATCTGTTAACGAGCTTGCCAACAGACTTGCCATTTCCAGAGTAACCGTGGAAAGGTATTTGGACCTTTTGGAGCAGACTTATGTAATTTTTAGACTTAAATCTTTTAGCCACAACCCAAGGCGGGAAATTTCAAAGAATTCCAAAATATATTTTTGGGATACGGGTGTAAGAAACGCCATACTTAATGAATTTAATGTGAGCGAATTAAGGTCGGATATAGGGCAGTTGTGGGAGAATTGGGTTATTGCGGAATTTGCGAAATATAACGCGCATAGTTTTTTTGAGCGGAATTTGTATTTTTGGAGAACGCGAGGCGGGTCGGAGGTGGATTTAGTGGTAAAAGATTCAAAGGGGATTTTGGCTTATGAAGTAAAATGGAGCGATAAAAGCAAACCTGTTGGCGGAGCTTTTTACAGCGCTTACAAAACTATTCCGAAAATAATTAACTCCAAAAACCCTTTGCTTGTATAAAGGGTAATTTCACCCTAAACCCTTGACGTCTAACCTGTAGTGTGGTATAATGGAATTATTGAAATTGGTTTAGGGGTCGAACCCTTTAGGGTTCGACCCCCAATTGGAATTTTGCGGATAGCTTAGTGGGTATTTAATTCAAAAGGGGTGCTGACCCCGCCAGCTGGCGGGGTACAGACCCCAAAACAAATACCTAACAAGCCGTCTGCAAGCGCAGAAACGGAAGTCCCAGCTTGTTGCGATGGTTGCAACGAGTTGGGTACCCTAGCGGAGGGGCATGTTTTTTGCTCCTTTTCTTTTGACAACCTCTCTTCGGAGTGGGAGGTTGTTGTTGGTCCAATCCTGACGGGAGCGGGTTAGCGAGCGCTGGTTCGCCGTCCCGTTTAGGGTTGGGTAAAAGGTTCCCAGAGCCTCTCTGAGATATATCGGAGGATTAAAAAGTCTGGCGCGGACATGCAGTAATGCTGTCCAAAAGGGGTACCCGCGCAGTCCCGAAAATCATCGGGATTGGATCCTAGCGATGCGCGTTAGTTCGGTCAAATGCCGAGCGCAAAGTGAGCAAGGGCCCCGCGAAAGGAAAGGATCCGAATTTTTTCTCGTTTGTCGCGGCGAGAGTCCACTTTGGTGGATTTACGGAACTTGAACGGTCAAGTTTCTAGCGATAAAGTCCGCCGTAAAGAACAAAAGTTCTATACAGGCGGGCAAGCGGTGATAAGAGAAGTTGTTTTGATATTTTAAACCGATTGAAGTATCAAATCAGTCTTATATAGTAGGGGTCAGACGGTTTGTGGTTTAGCCCAGCTGTTTTAGGTTGTCGCATAATGGAATCTTGTATGAATTGATTAAGTGCTTTCAGCACCTTCTCTCTGTCTGAAGGGTCTGAATTAGCTATAAAGATAGTTAATCCATAGAGAGTTTTCCAATCTGTTTTCAGCCATAATTTATTTAAGTGCAAGAATGTTAGAAAGCAGGTTACGGCCAGTCTTTTGTTGCCGTTTAAGAATGGGTGTTCTTTAATAAGGGAATAGAAAAGAACCCCTGATTGTTCAATAATAGCGGGGTAAAGCAAATGAGTTTTAACTCCTTGCTTTGGGATTTCTAGTATAGCTTCAAGCTTATTGGGAAATCTAGTATCAAAATCTGGAATGGGTTCGTTAAAAGATAAATATTCTTGCGCTAAAATGAAGCAGATATCTTTGATGTGCTCTAAAGTTAAAAATAAAGTAGGGACTTTTGTCATACTAATCGTTTGACGCAAGCTTTTTAAGAGTTTCGCCGTACTCTGAAATAACAAGTTTTACAGCTTTTTGTATTTTAGCAAATTCTTTGGTATTTTTGTGTTTGATTGCTTTGCTCATAAATTCAGTTTACTATTTTTGGATATTAAAGTAAAGGTTTTTTGCAGAAACGGAAATCCTCGCCGAATGGCGGGGCCGGAGTGGCCATCTCCGTAAAATTAGCTTGTTAAATTAAGATAATAGCTGTCTTTGTTTATTATCTCAACCGGAACTTTATATTCTTGCGAAAAGATATAGGCGCCTTTGCTTAATTTGCTTTGAGATAGCTTAATTTCATAAGCTTGCATTGGCAGGTTGTAGGGTTTTTCTATCCAATCAACTTCAGCTCCAGAGTAACTGCGCCAAAAATAGTACGAATGAAGTTTGGGGGAATTAATTAGCTTTTTAATTCTTTCTGTGATTATAAAGTTTTCCCAAACTGCTCCAATATCCTGCCTAACATTTAGGGAATTAAAATCGCCGATAAGCGCGTTTCTAATTCCGAGGTCCAAAAAATAAACCTTATAATTTCTGCCTATCTCTCGGCGGGGGTTTTGAGAATAGGGATATACCCTTGTTATAATAAAGGACTGTTCCAAAATGTCTAAATAGCTGATAACGGTTTTACGGTCAATTTTAATCCGTTTTGAAAGTTCTTGTTCGTTTACTTCGGAGCCGATTTGATATGCCAACGCTTGACAAAGGTTGACTAAAGCTTGGGAATAACGAATATGTTGGAACGACAGAGCGTCTTTAAAAAGGTAATTTTCTTTTATATTGTTAAGCAATAGCTGTTTGTTTTTGACATCGTTTTGGGTTAGAACTTCGGGATAAAACCCGTAGAGTTGAAATTGGTCCAGAAGCTCTCTTACGCGATTTGGTTGCTGGTCTGTAGGAACATTTGTAAATAAGTAAGAAACAATTTCTGAAAAAGATATTGGATATAGATAATAGCTCCAGTACCTTCCAGTTAGCGCGTCGCTCAGCTTATTTTTAAGCTGAAAGCTGGAAGAACCGGTGGCTATAACGCGAACTGTGGGTATGTTGTCATATATTATTTTAAGAGTTAGTCCGGGATTGTCTAATCTTTGCGCTTCGTCAATTAACAAGATGTCCACATTTCGGGTTATTTCTTGCAGTTTGGAAAGCGCTCTTGTGTTTAAGCTCACAAAATCGCTTTCTAGGTCGCAATTGTAGTACCGCACACTTTTTGTTGGAGATAGCCGATTTTTTAAGGAAGTTAGCAAAGTTGTTTTGCCCGACTGACGGGGACCGTAAATTAAAAGCAGTTTGTTTTTAGGCGCGGAAAGTTCTGTAATTATAGTTTTTTCAAGTAATCTTGGGATCATATTCCCAATATTAGTACTAATAGTGGGGGTTTGTCAAGAGTATTTTGCAGATAGCTTAGTGGGTATTTGGGGTCGGTACCCCGCCAGCTGGCGGGGTACAGACCCCAAAACAAATACCTAACAAGCCGTCTGCAAGCGCAGAAACGGAAGTCCCCGCTTGTTGCAGTGGATGCGAAGCGGTTGTTTTTAGCCCTGTACCCGATGTGGTTCAGGGTTGAAATCAGCCGAGAAGAGGGGAAAACTAACGAAGGAGTCTCCTTTTTCAAAGGAAACTCCTTAAATTAAGACCCTTAAATACAAAATCAATCTTCCTCGGGAAGGTCTAGTTCAATTTCTTCCAGTCTTTCGTGTTTTGTGTACGGTCTTATGTCCTGCTTTTTTTCCTTAAAAACCGGTGTGGGGCTTTTTAAAAGAACTACCCCATGCTTTTTTCGCGCTGATAATAATGTGGCGTTTCCTTTCCACGAATTAGTTAACATACTCTCCACGAAATCCCCGCTCTTTCCGTTAGCTCCCGCCACTTTGTTCTTATCCAAATATAAGTATAACTTTCCCTTTTCCATTATCGCGGTAAACACAGTTCCCGTTTCAAAAGTGTGGGCGTTGTACCTTGAATCAAATTTTATCTGCATTTTCGCCGTTGTCGCTGGTTCAATAATAAAATCCGACTTTTTAGCGCTATCATCCATTCTTATAGTTTTGGCGGAGTTTGTGTATTTTGAAAAATCCCTTAAATTTTTTTCGGCAGTCTGGTTTATGGGGTCGTGCTTTAGAGTCTCTTTAAAATACTCTTTCGCCTTTTTTATATCCCCAATCTCGGCATAAGCTCTCCCAAGCCTATTTAACGCCCCTATACTGTCGTTTTTTTCTTGTAATATCTGCTCGTTTAAACCTATGGCTTTGTACCATTCTCTGTTTAAGGCGGCTTTTACGGCTTGCTGTTCAAGTAAAAGAATGTTTTGCATAAGTAAAATTTACTATAATTTGCTTGAATGTCAATGTTGTAATTGGTACAATACACCTAATGTCAAAACTCAAATGTCAAATGTCAAAGCTACATCTAAAAACCATAGATCTAAAGAAATTAAAACAGAGATTTAAGATTCCCGCCTGCCAAAGACGGAGCTTTGCGATGGCGGGCAGGTAAGTTGTGACTTCGCGGCGCGAACTTACTTCGTAACTTTTGAGTTTTGAGATTTTACATTTGAGATTTACTGATGTCCGGACATTCTAAATGGGCGAACATTAAAAGGCAAAAGGGCGTTAATGACGCAAAAAAAGCGCGGGTTTTTACTAAAATAGCGCGCGCTATTGCCGTTTCCGCTCAAAAGGGTGGGGGAGACCCCGATTCCAATCCGAATCTGCGGCTTGCTATTGAGAAGGCGCATAGCGCTAATATGCCTAAAGAAAATATAACGCGCGCTATTGCCAAGGGTTCTGGGACAGGTTTGGGGGCGCAAAGATTAGAGGAAATTAGATACGAAGGTTACGGACCGGGCGGAGTGGCTATATTGGTTGATGTTCTTACCGATAATAGAAACAGAACTACCGCCGAAATAAGAAATATTTTTAGCAAGTTAGGCGGGTCGTTGGGAGAAGTGGGGAGCGCTTTGTATGTTTTTGGAAAAGACCCCGAAAACCCAACTTTTACCGTTCCTCTTGAAGAAAAGTTAAAAAATAAAGTTTTGGAGCTTTTAGAAACTTTGGACGACCAAGACGATACGCAAGAGGTGTATTCTAATGGAGAGCTATGAAAAATTCTCATTGGGGTACCGACCCCTAAAACAAAATGATTATACTAGGAATTGACCCAGGCACCGCTTCAACAGGATGGGGCGTGGTAAGAAAAATAGAAAACTTCAACAACAATAATGGGGTTGAGTTGTTGGGATATGGGTGTGTAAGAACTCCTGCCGGGATGGAGATGCCAAAAAGGTTACTTATGCTTAAAAACGAGCTTTCTGGAATTATTAAGAAACACAAACCTGCGGCTATTGTGGTGGAGAGAATTTTTTTTAACACCAATGTTAAAACGGCAATCAGTGTTGGACAGGCTAGGGGAGTGGTAATGCTTTTATCGGCTCAGCATAAGGCGGATTTTTTTGAATACACCGCTTTGCAGGCAAAAAAAGAATTAACCGGTTATGGCAGGTCGGATAAGTTGGAAATGCAAAAAGCGACCACTAAATATTTGGGGCTTTTGGATAAAATAAAACCCGATGACGCGGCGGATGCTTTAGCGTTGGCGATTTTTCATTGTTTAAAAATTTCTTATGGTACTAAGTAGAAGAATAAGTTTAATAACAGCAAGCGGTGTGTTTTTTATAGCTCTTCTTTTTGCCACGGTTTTTCCCGCCGATAGAAATATTTTTCAGTTGCTGTTTCTGTCCATCATAACATTAGCGCTGGCGTTTAGGGTTTTTGGAGCGAAATTGATTTTTCTTGGAGTTTTAACGCCTTTAGTTTATCTTGTAAGCACCTATTTTGTGTTTATAAAGTTTCCTCTTATTAATGTGTCCTTTAAGCTGATTTTATGCGCAGTCTTTTCTGTTTTTTATTATTACCTTCTCCTTTCGGTAAACGCGGTTTTGGTATCGGCTATGGAGAGTAAATCTTTTCCTCTACTTAGGGTAGGGAAGACGGTTATTTATATAACAACCTTGTTTGCCGCGTTTTTAGCGTACACCATCATTTATAAATTTGAGTACATATTTATTTTTTATTTTTTGGCAGTATTTGTGGTTACTTTTTTATTGAGTGTGGAATATTTTTGGTCCCAAAGAGTAGGGGAAGGGGATTCAAAAATAAGTAAACCGTCCTTTTTTGAGTCTTTGATAATTTCGGTGTTTGTTTCTGAAGTAGCTTTGGCTTTAAGCTTTTTTCCAACCGAATCCTTTTTTAGAGCGCTTTTTGCAAGCGCGTCTTTTTACGCCCTTTTAGGGCTTAGTGAAAGTATTATATCCCACAAATTAACCCGAAAGATGTATGTGGAATATATTTTAATCCTCGTTTCCGTCTTTGCGATTTTAGTAGTAGCGTAGCCATGGAAATTCAAATGACAAATAACAAATGACAAATCAAATTCAAAGCTCAATTGTTTAAAACATTTAAATTTTGAGTTTGAGTTGAATTTTGAATTTTGTCATTTGAGTTTGCTCTGTGGGCGGGTTAGGGGACTTGCGGGAATTTTTTTTAACCCAACAACCTTCCTAGCAACCCCAACTATAGGGTGCTAAATAGGATACGCAAGTTGGGTACTATAGGCAGTTTGTCATAGTTGATAGATGTCGTTAATGTCATACTTCCGGTTGTGGATAACTGGGGGGGGAGATTTTGTTTTACTGTATACTGTAAGAGACACGAGGTTTTTTAGGGGTAGTGTATTTGCTGGAATAGTTGTCCCAAATTACCCCTGCCGTAGGCAGGCAAGCAATTTTAAAACAAATGGGATTTGTGCTCTCTTTTATGAGGGGTACATTCATTTTTATTTAAGTTAATGAAATTAGCTGTTTTACAGAGACCCACATCAGCAATGTCGTTAAATATACATAATACGACAACACAGGTTTTTTAATTTTTCGCTCCCCTGCTAAATTTTTCGGTTTGCGCAAATTTTTTTCATAAATTAAACTTTTTTTAATTGTATTCTAAATTATTATTTCCCTCTTTATCCTTCCGCCTTTTACTTGTTTCTGTTTTACGGCTTTCCTACAATGTTAATGTCGTTTATTATTGACAATCTCTTTTACGGGCTTTACAATTAAGTATGAGTTCAAGATTACTGACACTGCGTCATTGCGAGCGAATGTAATGAGCGTGGCAATCTTGTTGGGATTGCTTCTCCCTCGATTACACTCGGGATCGCAATGACGAGAGTGCCAACTATTGAGATTTGGAATTTGGAGTTTGGAATTTAACTCGGCTCTAAAATGCCCTAGAATCGTTTTTTGGTGACTAAAATGGCTAACATATCATTTCTGAAAACTGAATTTTTGGAGCATTGCGAAATTGAAAAAAACTTAAGCCAGTACACGATTAAAATGTACGATTATTGTTTAACGGATTTTTGCAAGTTTGTTAAAAAGCAGTTTAACAAAGATTTAGTTGATATTAGCGAAATAACTTTAGAAATTATAAAAAGTTACCGCATAGATTTGAATCGGCGCATAAGTTCAAAATCTCGCGAGAGTTTTAAAATTTCCACACAAAACGAATTTTTGGTGGCGGTAAGGTCGTTTTTAAAGTTTTTGGTGGTGGAGAAAGATATTAAGACCGTGGCAATTGAAAAACTACATCTTGCTAAACCAGACGCGCGGGTTCCCAAATTTTTTAATGACGAGCAATTGGAGAGGTTTTTAGCGGTCCAAAACATTGAAAGAAAAAGCGGTATTCGGGACCGCGCTATTTTGGAAGTTTTATTTAGCACGGGATTAAGAGTTGGCGAGCTGGTTAAACTTAATGCTACCGATGTAAAAAACGCTTTTGATAGCAAGGAGTTTAATGTTATTGGAAAAGGGCGAAAAGTTAGAACGGTATATTTATCCGACTCAGCGGTTTTGTGGCTTAAGAAATATTTATCTTTAAGAAAAGACGATTACAAGCCGTTGTTTTTAAGATATAGCGGAAAACTTCCGGAATTAAACGACCCTGATGGGGAAAGTTTTAGGCTTACCGTAAGAAGCATTCAGAGGTTGGTAAAAAAATACGCGCTAAAAGCGGGTATTTCAATTGACGCCACTCCCCATACTTTAAGGCATACTTTTGCTACGGATTTGCTAACTAAAGGCGCGGATTTGCGAAGCGTTCAAGAACTTTTGGGTCATTCCAATATCCAAACTACACAGATATACACGCACCTAACTAACCCCCAGCTGAAAGAGGTTTTTGAGAAATTTCATAAGAAGTGAAAAGACAAAACAGGTTCCAAATTTTGACAACAGTGTGTATTTGTTCTATAATAATCCCAGCGGTTGCGAGAGAATGTCCAATCTGGGAAAAAGGAGGGGAAGATGAAAATCGGAAAGTTTCTTAATAGCAGGCGTGAAGGAATTATGAATGTGGGATTTGTGTTGGTTGGGATAGGGGCCATTGTTTGGGGATTTTTCTACAACAGCTGGACTCTTGTCTTTATAGGTATACCCTTGTGCATTCTTTTTGTGGCGGGACCAGTGAGGGAGATCGACAGGTCTCGGGTTTTAAGTGTGTTTTTGGCTATAGCGCTTTTTTCGGGTCTGTTGGGAGCGCTACTTGTTATAGTTCCTTTGGCTATGCGTATTTCTTCTATGAAAGATATTTACGCCGAAGTAGCGCTGGGCATCTATGCTTTGGCTATAATCCTCGCATGGGTTTTGCAAGGAGTGCGGAGATTCTCTTTTGAGTTGAGAAGGGAAAGATAGTTTTATTTGTGTTAGAAAGCCCGTTTGTAAGCTATACGCTTCCGCGGGCTTTTTTTTGTTCCCTCTTAAAATTTTTTACCTATTTTCCTTTAATCGCTTAATTGGGGAAAAACTTTGGCGGTGGATAGCGCAGGGGCCGTAAGTTTCCAATGCCTCCCGGTGCGCTTTGGTGCCGTAACCTTTGTGTTTATTAAACCCATATTGCGGGTAGGTTAAATGCAGTTTGTCCATTATATCGTCCCGATAAACCTTTGCCACAATTGACGCGGCGGCTATTGAAATTGAGACACAGTCTCCTTTCACAATGTTTTGTTGGTTTTTAATGAGGGGAGAAAAATTAAGTTTATTAGGTAACTTAAGTAGATTAAGTAAGGATAAATCAGAAGTAGAAAGTTTTAAGTAATCGGTTAAAATGAAAGTTGGTGTAATGTTTAAGTTTAGGATGGCGGAAAGAAACGCAAGTTTATTGGCTTTTCCTATTCCTATTTTATCCACAATGTCCACTTCCACCACGCCTATTCCAACAGAAACGGCAGTTTCTTTAATTATAATGTCTAGTTCAGCTCTTTTTTTGGGAGAGAGTTTTTTGGAGTCGTTAATGAGAGAAAAAGAAGGGTCAGACCCTTTAAATACAACAGCGGAGGCGACAATTGGGCCTGCCCAGGGTCCCCTGCCCGCCTCGTCTACCCCGGCTATGAGGGTGTGTCCTTGTTTTAGCAAGTTTAATTCAATTTCAAAATTTGGGAAGTTCATAATACAATGCATAAGGGGTTCGACCCCAAAATACCATCGTCATTGCGAGGAGCTTGCGACGAAGCAATCTAAAAGATTGCCGCGCCCTTCGGGCTCGCAATGACGGTTGTGTTCCCCCTTCCTCCAACAAAATTTTCACATTGTAGTAAAAGAAACAACTTTGTCCTTTTCGGAAAGTCGAATTAGTCTAACGCCTCGCGTGTGTCTTTTTAAGGTGGGTACTTCTTTTATCCCTAATCTTATAATCTTTCCTTCCGCGGATGTTATTAATAAATCTAGCGAGGTTTCGTCCACAATATAAGCCCCTACTATGTTTCCTACCTTGTCGTTTGTGTTGTAAGTAAGTATCCCGCTTCCTCCGCGATGTTGAATTTTGTATTCCGAAAGACGGGTTTTTTTGCCGTATCCTTTGTTTGATATAACCAAAAGACACGCTTTGGAATTTTTGTCTTTACTTGATATTACCGCGGAACCTACCAAAATATCGTCCTTTTTTAATCTTATCCCGCATACCCCCGCGGCTACTCTGCCCATAATGCGAACATCGCTTTCCTTAAATCTAATAGACATACCTCGCGAGGTGGTAAGCGTTACTTCATCTTCCCCCGTTGTTTGATGCACCCATTCCAACGAATCCCCCACCGATAGCTTTATCGCTATTATTCCAGTAGAACGGATGTTTTCAAATTCCGCAAGATTAACTCGTTTTACTACCCCCAACTTTGTTATCATAACAAGAGGTGTTGCCGAACCCGCCAGTTTCTCCGATAAAGGCAAAACGGCGGTTACCTTTTCTTGAGATTCCAAATTTAATAAATTTATTATGGCGGTTCCTTTAGAATTTTTTGAAGATTCGGATATCTCCCAAGACCTTATAGAATAAACCCTGCCTTTGTTTGTAAAAAATAGTATTTTGTCGTGAGTATTGGATATTAAAATTTTGTCCAATGTATCATTCTCCCGCAGTTCCGAGCCTTTTACTCCTTTGCCTCCCCTACCCTGCTTTTTGAAGGTTTCTATGTTTAACCTTTTTATGTAACCGGTTTGAGTTAAGGTTATAACCACATCCTCTTTTTTAATCAACTCCCCTTCTTCCGGTTCGTGAATGTCTCCTTTTATTACTTTGGTTTTTCGCCCCTCCGCATATTTTTGTTTTATTTCTAAAAGCTCCTCTTTTATCATATCCATAACTGTTTGAGCGCTTGACAAAATATCTTTGAGGCGCTTAATTTCTTTTATAATATTGGTAAGTTCATCCTCTATTTTTTGCCTTTCCAGCGCGGCTAGTCTTCTTAACTGCATTTCCAAAATGGCAACCGCTTGAATCTCGGTTAGCCCAAATTTTGCCATTAACGCGCCTTTCGCGGTTTCGGCGTCTTTAGAATTACGGATTGTCTTTATTACCTCTTCAATATGGTCAAGCGCTATTTTTAAACCTTGCAGAATATGTTCCCTCTCCCGCGCTTTTTTAAGCAAAAACTCTGTTCTTTTTACTATAACAACTTGCCTATGTTTTATGAATTCTTCAAGCATTGTTTTTAAGTTCATCAACTTTGGTTCGTTGTTTATAAGAGACACCATATTTGAGTTAAAGGCTTTTTGCAGTTCCGTGTGTTTGTATAGAAGATTTAATATTCTTTGAGGTTTGGTGTCTCGCCTTAATCCAATGGCTATCCTTATTCCGGACATATCTGATTCGTCTCTCAACTCGCTTATGCCGTCTACTTTTTTGTCCCTTACAAGGTCCGCAATTTTTGATATTAAATTCGCTTTGTTAACCTGATATGGTATCTCTGTAACGGCAATAATGTACCTCCCACTTTTATCTTCTTCTATAGTAACTTTAGCCCTCGCAATTATCCGCCCTCGCCCTGTGGCGTAGGTTTGAAGAACATCTTTTTGATTGTAAATTATTCCTCCAGTTGGGAAGTCGGGGCCTTTAATAAAATTTAAAAGGTCTTCGGTGGTTGCGGTTGAACTAAACTTATTTAGCTCAATGTTGTTTGCGGTTTCTATAAGATGCAAAATACCGCCTACAATTTCTTCTAAATTGTGAGGCGCTATATTGGTTGCCATTCCCACAGCAATACCCGACGCGCCGTTTAATAGAAGATTTGGGATTTTAGCTGGAAGAAGAATAGGCTCGTTATAATTGCCCGAATAGTTGGGTACAAAAGATACCGTTTCTTTTTCTATATCTTCCACTAACTCGCCCGCTATTTTAGACAACCGCGCTTCGGTGTACCTCATTGCTGCTGGGGGGTCGCCGTCCACCGACCCGAAATTTCCTTGACCGTCTATTAACGGATATCTTAATGTAAAATCTTGCGCCATTCTAGCTAAAGCGTCATACACAGAAATATCTCCATGAGGGTGATATTTTTTTAACACTTCCCCAATTACCGCGGCGCATTTTTGGTAACGGGAAGTCGCGCTCATACCCTGTTCGTGCATAGCGTATATTATTCTTCTTTGAACAGGTTTAAGCCCATCCCTAACATCGGGTAGCGCGCGGGATACTATTACCGACATTGCGTAATCTAAATACGCTCTTTGCATTTCATCCGCGATGGATGTGGGGGTTATTCGGGAGCTATTTTCATTTTTTTCGACCTCCGCTGGTTGAGCCAGAGATATAGTATTTTCCATAAAGAATCAATCTCCTATCTCAAAACTCAAATGTCAAATGTCAAATCCACATGTTAAAGCCTTTAATCTGAAAGATTTAAGATTTAAGATTTGGATTTGAGTTTTGCGTTTTGAGATTTGAGATTTGACATGCTTCTTTTAATTGATAATTGCAAGTTTCCAGCTTGCTAAATCACCGTTCCAACAATTAACAATGCCACAATGTTTATTATCTTTATCATCGGGTTTATGGAGGGACCAGCTGTATCTTTATAGGGGTCCCCCACTGTGTCGCCCGTTACCGCGGCTTGATGCGCAAAACTGCCTTTTCCGCCGTGAGTTCCTGATTCTATGTATTTTTTGGCGTTATCCCACGCGGCTCCTCCCGTGGTCATAGATATTCCAACAAATATTCCGGTAACAATCGCCCCCATAAGCATTCCTCCAACGGCTATAGGACCCAATAATCTCCCCACAATAATAGGAGCTAAAACGGGTATAAGAACCGGGATTATCATTTCTTTAAGCGCCGCTTTTGTTACAATATCCACAGTTTTAGCGTAATCAGGTGTGGCCGTTCCTTCCATTAAACCTTTTATTTCTTTAAACTGTCTTCTCACTTCTTTAACTACGCTTCCCGCCGCCCTGCCCACCGCTTCCATAGAAAAGGAGGCGAATAAATAAGGTAATGCCCCTCCTATAAAAAGACCCGCAATAACTTTAGGATCCGATAAATCAAACTTTATAATTCGCCCTATGTTTTGCAATTTTTCTGTGAAACTCGCAAACAAAACTAAAGCGGCAAGACCTGCCGAGCCTATAGCGTACCCTTTGGTTATAGCTTTTGTGGTGTTCCCTACCGCGTCTAGCGCGTCGGTTACCTCTCTAACTTTGGTAGGGAGATGACTCATTTCGGCAATCCCCCCTGCGTTGTCGGTGATAGGTCCAAAAGCGTCTACGGCGATTATTATTCCCGCAAGAGACAACATACTCATTCCCGCAGTGGCTATCCCATACAATCCGGCAAGCGAATATGAAACTAAAATTGCGCCAACAATAACAATAATCGGCGCAAAAGTGGCTCTCATAGATACCGCAAGACCCGCAATAATGTTTGTGCCATGCCCGCTCTCGCTAGCTTTGGCTATATTTTTAACCGGGTTGAAACTTTTTGAGGTGTAATAGTCGGTTATTATTATCAGCAATGCGGTAACAACAAGCCCAATTATTGAAGTTATGTATATTGCGGTGGTGTCTATTCCTTTTAAAATAAAGGCGGTGGCGGGGTAATACAAAATTGCCGATACAACTCCTGATGCTATTAAACCCTTATACAACGCCTTCATTATGGACTGGTCTTTTCCCAGTCTCACAAAAAATGTTCCAACAATGGAAGATATAATAGATATAGCTCCTAAAACCAAAGGATATATTACCGCAAGTTCCATATTAAGGTTATTTGCTCCCCTAAAATTTCTTAAAGATAATGTTCCGATAATTATTGCGGCTACTACAGTAATGGCGTAAGTTTCAAAAAGGTCGGCCGCCATGCCTGCGCAATCCCCCACATTATCCCCTACATTGTCCGCTATAACCGCTGGGTTTCTGGGGTCGTCTTCGGGAATATTTTTCTCTAACTTACCCACCAAATCCGCTCCAACATCCGCCGCTTTTGTAAATATTCCTCCGCCTACTCGAGCAAACGCGGAAATAAGACTGCCTCCAAATCCAAGCCCCACCAGTCCCGATATGTTTTTGGTTAGAAAGTAAAACACTGTTACGGATAAAAGACCTAAACCGGCGACTAAAAGACCGGTCACAGCCCCTCCTTTAAAGGCTGTTGTGAGAGCTTTACCCAAACCTTGTTTTGCCATTTCCGTAGTTCTAACATTGGTTTTTATCGCGGTACTCATTCCCAAAAATCCAGCAAGAGCGGATGTTATAGCGCCTAACAGAAATCCCAGTGCGGTAAGACAGCCTAACGATAAAAATAAAATAAGAGTTAATATTAAGGCGACGATACCAATAACTTTATATTGCGCTTTAAAATAAGCTTTTGCGCCAAGCTCAATGGCGCTGGCAACTTCGCGCATTTTTGGCGTGCCTGTGGGGAGTTTTAAAATTTGTTTATAAAGAACAAAACTATAGCTTATGGCTATTAGCGCGGGGATGGATATTAAGATGGGAAGTATTATTTTTATTGTGTCCATTGTTGTGTGATTTCAAATCTCAAATCTGAATTTATTAGATTTAAGGTTTTGAGATGTGGATTTGACATTTGAGCTTTGACATTTAATTATATGTCCAACTCCGCTTGTTTGGCGTGAGTTTGTATAAATCTTTTTCTCGGTTCAACCTCTTCTCCCATTAAAGTCTCAAATGCTTCGTCCGCTTTTTGAACATCTTCTATTAATATTTTTTTTAATGTTCTCGTTTCTGGGTTCATTGTGGTTTCCCACAATTCATCTGGATTCATTTCTCCTAGTCCTTTGAACCTTTGTATAATAACATTTTTATAATTAGAATTCTTTAAGAAGGTTTCTTTCTCTTTTTCGTCTAAAAGATATTTTCGTTCCTTGTTCCACGAAGCTTTATAAAGCGGAGGCACTGCCACATACACATAACCTTTTTCTATAAGCGTTTTTAGATGCCGAAAAAAGAATGTTAAATACAGAGTAATTATATGCGAGCCGTCAACATCAGCATCCGCCATAATAATAATTTTGTGATATCTTATCTTTTCTATATTAAACTGATCCGAAATACCTCCGCCCAACGCTACGATTAAAGTTTTAAGTTTGTCGGATTTAATAATTTTATCAAGTCTGGCCCGTTCGGTATTTAACACCTTTCCAAATAAAGGCAAAATAGCTTGAGTTTCGCGGTTTCTCCCTTGTTTTGCGGGGCCTCCCGCGCTGTCCCCCTCTACTATAAAAATCTCCGCTTTTGCGGGGTTTTTTTCTCGACAATCGGCTAATTTCCCGGGAAGGGTGGAACCTTCTAACGCTCCTTTTCTAACTACGGCGTCTCTTGCCGCCCGCGCCGCCATTCGGGCTTTTGCGGCAAGAAAAATTTTGGATAAAATTTGTTCCGCGTCTTTGGGGTTTTCTTCTAAGAAAAAGTCCAATGTTTCTTTAACCACTGTTTCTACCGCAATTCTAGCTTCGGCGTTTCCTAGTTTTCCTTTAGTTTGACCCTCAAATTGCAGTTTTTGCGAATCTAGTTTTACCGATATAATTGCGGTTAAACCTTCTTTTAGGTCGTCGCCGGTAAGTGTTATGTTTTCATTTTTGGTTAGATTGTGTTTTTTAATGTAGTCGTTTACAGTTCTTGTAAGAGCGGACCTAAACCCGGTTAAATGCGCTCCGCCCTCGGGGTTTTTGATGGTGTTTGCAAAACAAAGCACCAACTCTGAAAACGAGTCGTTATATTGCACGGCGCATTCAACATCCACATCCTCATATTTTTTATGAGTGTAAAAAATTGTATTATTTAAGACCTTTTTGTGGCGGTTTAATTCTCTTACAAAAGATTTTATTCCCCCTTCAAAATAGAATACGCTTTTTGTGTTGTCGTTTTCATTTTCTATATTAAATTGCAGTTTAGCTGTTAAATAGGCGTATTCTCTAAACTGTTCGGTTAAAATTTTGGGATTGATTTTATAGTTTCCAAAAAATTGGGAGCTTGGTTTAAAAGATACGAGTGTTCCGCTTTTATCGTCCTTGAGGTTTTTAAGACCTATCAGCGGAAGCGCGTATTCTGTTTTTATGTCCTTTTCGCTTTTGTATTCGCAAACTTTGTATTGGGGGGTTCCTAAGTGATACTCCTGTACAAAAACGCTACCGTTTCTTTTTACCATAACGCACATCCAGTCCGACAAAGCGTTTACCACCGACGACCCAACCCCGTGCAGACCGCCGGCTACTTTGTATCCTCCGCCTCCAAATTTTCCTCCCGCGTGGAGTTTGGTCATAACTAGTTCTAAAGCGGATATGCCATAGCCTTGTTTTATGTCGGTGGGGATGCCTCTTCCGTTATCTACCACAGTCACAAAATCGTCTTTATGAAATATAATATCCACTTTGGTGGCGTATTCCGCCATAGCCTCGTCCACTGCGTTATTAACGATTTCGGTAACCAGATGATGCAAACCTGTTTGGTCGGTGGAACCTATGTACATACCGGGTCTTTTCTTTACAGGTTCAAGTCCTTCCAAGACTTGTATTTGTTCGGCGTTATATTGGTTTGTGGGGTTTTTTTCTTCCATTATGAAAGCATTTTATCAAACCGCAATTTTTATCTCAAGGGGAGAAAACAAAAAAAGCAGGTTCTGCGCAACCCCCATACCCACACCGGGTGTGCAATTTTTGTTATACCGGCGGAGTCTTAACGGTTTTCGGAGATAACTGTTAGTTTTCTTTTACTGTCAATCAGTAAATTATATTTTTTCTCAAACACATCTTTTCTGCCCAATAATAGAGGCATAGAATCTTCTTTTGTTCCCACAGCGCTACAATGAATAGATATCTCATTAGCTCCTATTTTTAAAGGTATTTGAAATTCCCATGTTTTTACGGAAATGCCCCCAACACCCAAAGTGGTATTAGCGGAGAGTTGCGCTTTTTTAAGACCCAAAACTGGGAGCAAATGTGAGGGAACAGTGGTAATATCCGCTCCGGTATCTACCAAAAACTCAAATTTTCTCCATCCATTAATTGTTTTTAATTCTGCAACTATGATAGGATAAAACAGTCTTCCCAAACCTTGGATGTTTGCGTATTCAAAGGGAAATTCTAAAGACATATTTTGCATTGCTTTTGGGTATCCAGGAAATAGTTACATCTGTTCTCTCCCCCGCTTTTTTGAAAAGAAGATCCAGCCTTTTGGCATGGGCAACAATCCGCCCGGTTTTTCTGTTTTTAGCTACATATCCCGAGCCGTATTTTTTAGTAAGTTTGGAAATGTCCATAGGTTTCATAGTAATTATATTGTATCGTACTTATCTATTTTTCGCAAACCCCACACCGGGTGTGCAATTTTTGTTGACATCTCAACTTAATTGGCGAGATGGGATATTGTCGCTACAAGCGCAAAACAAATTCATACAGCTGTACAAATTTGTTAGGGGTGTAAAAGAAATAGTTCTAAAGCTAGGCGGGGGGAGGCGTTCGTCTGTTGTATGGTTTCTCTCAACTTGCTGGAAAACTCTACCCACTCTATTATTCTTATTGTGTCCATTTCTAGTTTTTCCAAAGACTCTCTGTTTTGCTTATTGATGATATTTGGATTTTTATCCGTATTTATAAGCATTTTGTCCCGCAAAACGGAAACCCATATATCTAATAAACTAATGGCATAATCCCGATTAGCAATTTTTTGTTTGTTGCTTTCTACAAAATCCAACCCCTCTCCCCTACCCTTTTCTAAAACTCTCATGAATAATTTAACCTGCTCGTTATGTTCCGGAGTATTTTCATCCACAGTATTCTTATTTCCTAAATTTATTTTTTGACAACGGGATATTATTGTAGGCAGTAAACTTTCTTCGTTTCTCGTTTCAAGAATTATTTTGCAGTTTGCGGGGGGCTCTTCCAGAGTTTTTAATAAGGCGTTTTGGGCTTGAACGGTAAGGTTTTCGGCCGAATAAATTAGAACTTGTTTTCCTGTAAGTTTTAGAGGTTTTGTCCGCAAAAACTTTTCTATCTCGCGAACATCGTTAATTCCAATGCTTTTTCCGGGTTGCGGTTTTATTATCTTAATATCAGGGTGATTGGCGAAGTTGGGAATTGCCGAAATATGGTCAATTTTTTGCTCGCGGTCCTTTTTATTTCCGCCGAAAATTAGTATTGAGTGCATAATCTTATTATAAGGGTAAAAAGTCAAAAGGCAAAACTTTACAAAGGAGTCTCCTTTTTCAAAGGAAACTCCTTTAAAACCACATAAAATCTTGGATTTTGGATAAAGGGGTTGACTTTAGCTTCCTATAATCTAAAATAGATTGTAGTATAGGTTTTTATCTGCCCGAATGAAACTACAAAAGCAAAAATATCTTGAGGACATACTTTACGATAAAAAGCTTCTTACCGAAGACCAAGTTTCGGCTATAAAACTAGAAAGCTTAAACACCGGCAAAAACTCTGAAGAAATTATTAACGAGAGAAAATATGTTACTAGCAAAGACCTAGCCCAAGCTAAAGGTATTCTTTACGATGTCCCCTTTTATGATTTAAAGGAGCAGGCAATAAGACCTGAAATTTTGGAACTTGTGCCAGAAAATACGGCAAAGACCTATCGTCTTATCCCCTTTGATAAAAAAAATAATTTTCTCTATTTAGCAATGGCGGACCCTTTGGACCTTCAAATTGTTGAATTTATAGAGCGAAAGGCGAAACTTTCAGTTAAAACCTTTATTGCGGACTCTGCCGCTATTTTAAAAGTTACAGAAGAACAATATGGAAAAAGCATTGGCGAAGATGTTTTTGAGGCTTTGGAGGAATTTGCGGGTACCCAAAAAATAGAAGAATCCATCTCCGATATTAAAAAAGCTGGAGAGGTTATTAGAGACGCCCCGGTTGCTCGCGTGGTTAACACTATTTTGGAATACGCTGTTAAAGCCCGCGCTTCGGATGTCCACATTGAACCGCAAGAAGAGAAAACGCGAGTGCGGTACCGAATTGATGGAGTTTTGCAAGAGAGATTGTCTTTGCCTAAAAAGGTTACCGAATCTGTTATGGCGCGTATAAAAATTTTGGCGGGCTTAAAAATTGATGAAAAAAGAAAACCTCAAGACGGCCGCTTTAAAGTTGAAATAGGAGACACCACTACCGATTTGAGGGTCTCGTCTCTGCCTACCGTTTTTGGAGAAAAGATTGTTATAAGACTGCTAAAAGAGCAGGGTCAGGTTTTAACTTTTAAAGATTTGGGTTTACGGGGTATAGCGCTTAAACATTTTGAGGAAGTTTTATTGCGTCCCAACGGCATTATTTTGGTTACGGGTCCAACCGGTAGTGGTAAGACGGTTACTTTAGCAACCGCTCTTAGCAAACTAAATACCGTTAGGGTTAACATCATCACCTTGGAGGACCCGGTTGAAATTAGAGTTCATGGTGTTAACCAAGTGCAAATAAATACTGCGGCGGGGCTTTCGTTTGCTTCGGGTCTGCGTTCTATTCTAAGGCAGGACCCAAACATTATAATGGTTGGGGAAATAAGAGACAGCGAAACGGCAAGTCTTGCTATAAATGCGGCTTTAACAGGGCATTTGGTTTTATCCACTTTGCATACTAATTCCGCGGCTGGAGCAATACCACGGCTTATTGATATGGGCGCTGAAAACTTTTTGTTGGCGTCCACTCTTAATTTGGTGCTTGCCCAAAGATTGGTAAGAAAAATATGCTCTTTTTGCAAAGAAAAATATGAGGCGCCTAAAGAAGTGGCGGAAGATATAAAAAAAGGACTGGGCGCTTTGTTTAGCGCAGAATCAGCGGATAAAGCGGATGTAAAAACGGATAAAACGGGGAAAGTGTATTTGTACCGCGGAAAAGGTTGCGATAAATGCAGTCAACAAGGGTATTTGGGGAGAGTTGGAATTTTTGAGGTTATGACGGTAAGTTCCAAAATCGCAAAACTAATTCTGGAGAGAAGACCTGAAAGCGA
>JAHIUT010000022.1 GCA_018817085.1 Patescibacteria group bacterium
TCCAAAAATTAATGCTGTTTTAATTTTGTCATTTGTCATTTGACATTTGGATCTCTTTACAAAATAAGCTATTGAAAAAATAAAAACTAAAATGTTCCCCCATCCCAAAAACATCTCGGGACTTTCATTATTAAAATAATCGTCCGCCAAAAAATACCCCCAATCGCTCTTCATCCAATTTAAAACCGATTTCGTAACCCCTCCAAATACTGGATTTTGAATTGGAGGCAAAACTAAATACCATGGTCTCCCACTAAAATTCTGAAAATCCTCCAAAGATCTTTGAACTGTAAATACATCTCCACTTTGTAGCAAATTATTTTTGGAAAATAATTTCTGGTAGTAATTAGACTTAATATATGGAAACAAAGTTAAGATTAGTAAAGACAAAAAAATTATCATCGACACAACGATCGAGCCTAAAATTCTTTTTAAAGTAAAAAGAGATAAATCTCCAAAAAGTTTCCTAACTAAAAAGGTGGAGATCAAAAAAACAAAATAAAAAAGCAAAATAAAAAATCCTAAATAATTACTCAACAAAGTCGCCAGAAATATTAAACTCCCCAGCCCAATTGAGAAAGAAATATGCCAAAACTTATTGCCTTTAAATTCAATTATTTTAACTAAAGTCAACCCACTAACGGGTATGACCCAAAACTGAATTAAATCAATGTGTCGTCCGACATGAATACAATAAAATGGTGATACTGAAAAGATCAACGAAAGAGCCCCTGCTAGAACAATTTGAATGCCCAATTTTTTAAAAAAGGCAAAGGTTGCCACAAAAGAAATGAGCAAAGCCAAAGCGGAAGAAATAAAAAGAAAATCCACAGACCCAAAAACCTTCATACCAAAACGAAGGAGGCTCCAAAAAATCGGTTGGTTGGTATTGAGTAGATTTTGATAAATCTGACCAAAAGGTGCCCCAAAAAGAATATTGTGATAGGAATTATGTTCCACACCACTCAAATAAAATCGTTCCCACCAAATTCTTACAATAAATTCTACTTGATCCCCAAATCCCCCCAATATAATACCCATAAATAAATAATTAATGAAATTAACTTCTATTACTGTCTCTTTCCACAAACATTTTATAAGCACAAAAAACCAATACTAAATAGGACCAAGCAGATGATTTGTACGACGGGGAGAGCAAATTTACCATTTCCATAACCCAAGAAATAAATGTTAATGCGGTAAAAAACACCCCGATGGCAAAAAATGAAATTTGTACCCACTTGTCTATTTTGTAAACCAAAAAAAATACCAGGATATAAACAGGTACAAAATAGAAAGGGATAAAAATATCAATAATTACCAGTGCTATTGCTGGATATAAGAATGGCAAGATTTTCCCTATCTTATTATTTACCTCTGTTTTTGGCATTGAAATGAAAATTAGTTGGTATATTTGATTTTAGTAAATCAACAAATAACCCAACTAGGGAACCAATAAATCCGAGAAAGGAGAGAGCTAAAGAAACTAAAAACCACCTTTGAGGAACATATTCAACAAATACTATAAAACTGTTGTGATTTCCATCTAAACTGCCGGTTTTTATATTCCAATAATTTAGATTGTTTATGGAGCTGTTGTGATAGATTTCATCTAATGGTCGTTTGAATATATTCTGAAACTGGCAAAAATATTTCATAATATTTTTGTTTTCACAATTATAGAAAAATCCATTGAAAATCTCCCCTTCCTTTTGATAGATTTTCCAATACCTACTAAACCTTTGATTAAACAGTAGACCTAAATTCTCTTGATTGGCGTCCACCGTAACTTGATATAATGTCGGATTAATTTTAACAAAGGAAGCTTCATTTATATAAGGTGTAGCCACTTCTGTTTGTTGCTCTAAAACTAGCTTGGGATCTATTAAAAGCCTAAAACTAAATTCCTTTAACAAAAAGCTTGATGAGCTATCAGAACAACAAGAGGGATCAATAAAGGCATACACTAGAATCTTTTTGGCATTCATGGACGATCTGAGAAAACCACTTATCTTTTTATTTACCAAGGGAGCATTAACACCCAAAGTCTTTGTCGGAAACTCACCCCAAAAAATTATTCCAGAGTTCTCTACTTCTTTATCATTTACATAATCATAATTATTTGATTGCTCAACTATAACGATATTTAGAACACCGTTTTCTGCTGATACGATAAAATCGTAAGCATAAGAGCTACTTGGATTCCAACCTGTCATATCAAAATACCTCCCACCATACTTTTGCAACGAATCTGCTATTATAGCGTATGGCAAATCGTTGTTGGTGAGCCTTGGAAAACTATTTATAAGAACACCTGCGGTATCATTCACACCAGTGCTACTATCCAAAATACCAACTTGTCTCCAATCACTGTTTCCTACCAAATATTCATTCTTGTTGTATCTAACCTCCAAACGATATGGAATATTACTTAACAAATTTACGGAGCCTAACATATATTTATTCTCCTTCAAAGAATCCGCATGATCCTGAAATAATATGTCCTCGGTCGCGGAGTTAATTAGCTTAAACTCCAAACCCATTTCTGGTTTGCCAAGACCAAAATCGTTCTTCAGCGAAAGGTCATAAACACCGCTGTCTTTTACAGAAAATTTATATTGAGTATCTATAGAACTTGCAAAACTGTAATCTCTAACTCTTTTTTCAAAGTCCGTTCTAAGTTTAACAAAGTTCCTAACATCTATGTCTTGATCTTTCACAGAAAGTAGATTATCTTCGATTTTTCTTGAATATAGAAGGGTCTTTGATAAAGATGCCCAATATTCTGAGTCTCTGGAATCAGTAGGATAAAAAAACAGAAGCTTTATGGCTCTATCAAGATAGGACTCCAAACCAGACATTTCTTTTCCAAGATTTAAACCTTTGTAGGTTTTAATTTCGACGCTTTTCTTGTAACTTAACCAAGTTAATATATCCACTTTGTCAAGAACATCCTTATTATTCCAAACAGATATCGCATCTTTTATCTCTACAAGTTTATAAATAATGGTGTCCGGCCTAATTCTAGTGTCAGATGAAGTGGCCCATCCCCTATTCCATGTTAATTTGTCAATATCAAAATATTTTTTTTCATTTTCTATTACATAAACCGACTTTCTTAAAAGATCAATTTTTGCTGTTTTCACATCGTCCAACCAACCATTCAAAAATACCCCTCTTGGGCCAATATTTAGTCCCGTGTCATGAATCACTCCTTCTGGAACACTATTGTAGTAAACATTGGGAGAAGGTGTAGTAAATTGAGGTAAAGTGTATTCTAACCTCACTTTATATAAAAATAATTTATCTCCAAAACTTTTGTAAATACTATCTTCAAGACAACCTCTAATATTCTCAAATTGCTCTGAATAATGTAACTTATCATTCAAAATGTTGAGATCATTTTGAAGAAGCACAAAATCAACTCTTGAAGTAGAAAATAAATTGCAACCCTTAGTCGAAAGCATTTCAAATAACAGGGTGGAATTTTTATCCTCGGGTTTATATTCAAAGACTTGCGACTCCCCTAAAAGAAACGGTATTGGCAATGATGAGTTTCCAACTTCATCTGGATACCAATTGTACAACCTATCTGCCACGGATCTAAAAAATGGAATGGGGAGAATTACCTCATCAGTTAAAGTTCTAGTCCAGTTCTGGTATTCATACCAATAATCGGGAATTCTGATAAAGGTTTTTTTCCATCCCCTATTAGCACCATCGAATAAATTTGGGCTAAAAAAATAATACCCTCGTAAAATGGTAACAACTGCAAGTACAATAACAAAAATTTGTAACACGGGCTTTCTAATAAGTATCTTTCTTAGATTTTCTAAAGTAATTATACTTAATGCAGAAAATGAAAAAATAAACAGAGCCATAAATTTTGACCAAGGCTCTCTGAATACATTGGCAAAAGGAATATGATCATACATAAATCTATAGAAACCTGGGAAAAAAACAACACCGCTTGATAAGGTTAAAAAAAACAGTGACCAGAAAAACCAAAAGAAGAGCTTTTTTTTAGTCCTAGCATCCGTCCTAGGGTAGAAAAAACACATTGAACCAAATATTAAAATTGGGATTGAAATGGAGAAAAGAGAAACAAAAAAACTATTATAAACCTGGTACAGGTGGTCATAGGGAACTCCTAAATATCCGCTATTTTCCCACCACGCACCTCGAAATTGCAGAATCTTAATAATAGATGAGTAAAAAGCCGTAAAAGAATAGGCGGATGGGTTATTCTTGAAAGAATCGGTAACCGAGCAGTAAAAGATCAGTGCGTGGTAAAAAAATATCGGTGTTAAAGAAATGGCTAAAGCAAAAAATCTTTTAGAGACCGTTATTTTGGATGGTCTGGGAACAGTTGACTTGACATAAAAAATATAAAACAAACTCATAATCCAAACAAAAAAAGTAGTTATGGCCTGTGGGAGATTCGTAAATATTGCCTGAAACAGAAACACCGTAAGATAAGTTATAAAAACATACTTTATTTTTCCTGCCATGAAATACTTATACGACAAAAAGAACAGGAGGGGCAGAAGGATAATCTGAAAAGACTTGGCAGTATAACCTATCGATTTAGCAACATACATATTTACTACATAAATTAGAAAACAAACTGATGCGATGTAGTTTTTCTTGGTGAAAAGACTAGAAAATTTGTAGAAGGACAACGAGATAAAGAAAAGAATAAAAATAAGAAACATTTTTTGGGACATCTGATGCGAAAGACCTAAGAATATGAAAAATTTATACAGAAATGAATTAGGCATCAAAAGAGAGGTTGTATCTGGAGAAGCTGGCGAACCGCCACCAAATACTTTTGTCCAAGAAAAAAAAGAGGTTCTTAACAATACTTCGTAATTTGGAAAGTGAAGTTCTTCTAAACTAACGGAATACTCCAATGGAGACCAAATAAAAGTTATCAGTAAGACAACTAATGAAATTAACAAGTACGACTTTTTTGCTAATATCTTTATAAAAATAGGGGTTATTTTGGGTAAGATTTTGCTCATTTAATTAAAACCGACAAACTGATATCTTTCTACACATGAAGATTATAACAAAAAAAATAATTTTTACTATCACACTTATTTTCATCCTGCTAATAGGAGCTGTATTGAGGCTTTCGGGGATAAAGTATGGAACCCCAGATCTTTTCCATCCCGATGAAACTAGGATCATCCTAGACACTTTGTCAATGATACAAAGATTATCTCCAATATCAGAAAACATTAACTACCCATCACTATTCAAATACATTCTTGCAATAACTTATGGGCTTGCTTTCTTTTTTGGAAAGATTTTTGGGATATATCAAGACAAATTTGATTTTGCGATTAGATTCTTAGTCGACCCTTCTAGGATTCTAATCTTATCAAGAATAACTACATGCGTCTTAGGATGTGTAACTATAGTAATCGGATACCTTTGGGGATTAAAAATAAAAAAATCACACTGCGTAGGACTAATTGCGGCAATATTTCTGGCAGTTGAGTGGCAATTAGTTTTGGAATCCCAGTTCGTGTTGCACCAAACATTGTCTGCACTTGCTTCACTTATTGCTTTCTTTGGAATTAATCTTATTTTTGTAAACAAAAACCCAAAAACATACGCGTTTTCGGGATTTTTATTTGGTATTGCTTTATCGTCTCATCACACTACCGTACTATTAGTTCCCACACTACTATATACCATTATAAAAACCACCCGTGATGAAAAAAACAAAAAAACTGTAATTAAAGGATGGGTCTTATTTGCGCTTTTTTCATTCCTCTTTGGTGTCGTAGGCAATCTTAATTGGATTTTCAAATTTAAAAGCTCCTTGGACTTTCTACTCCAAGGCTCCGGGGCAGGAAAAGTTGCCTTTTCATCAACCCCTTATTTTAGCTACACCATACCAAGCATAACCCTTTGGCTAGTTAAAGAACTAGTAACCTTTGATAATTTGTTGGGGATAATACTGCTTATTGGCATAATTAAATCACTAAAAAATCGTAGCCGTAGTGATATTTCATATTTAATACTTATTGTCACCTATTTAATTTTTTACCACAACTGGGCTTTTAGATGGATGCACCTTTTTGTTTCACTAATACCAATCATGTGTCTTAAAGGAGCTGAGGCACTTTTTCTCCTGCTAAAAAAAATAAAGGCGAGTGGCAAACTGTCACTTATATTAGTAATTGCTATAATAGCCCCAAATATAGTACAACTCTCAAAATTCAATAATGCTAAAAACTTTCCCGAGACAAGACAAGTAGCAAAGTCTTGGATCGAAGATAACATCCCACCAAATACAAGAATTGCGGTCGATTGGGCGGCATATGCGGTTCCCATCAAATCGGATATTCCGATGATTCTGAAAAATAAAATCGCTGAAAAATATTATCAGGACATGGTACCAAGTAACATAAAAGATGCCTATTTAAGTACAATAAGTGACAAACCTAAGTATCAGATTTACCAAATGATTGAATCTTTGGACAATCCTCATTGGCCAATAATAATGCCCACGGATAAAATTGCTTTAGCTAGCAAAGAACCTGTTTTTATGGACCTTTACAGTTATTTTAACTTTGTTCCTTTGGCTAAGCTAAAAGAGAACAATGTTGAATATTTAGTCATAGAAAGTTACACATATGGATTGTTTCTCGAATCGTCAGATGTTGATAAAGAATATCTCCATAATGTCTATTACAAAGACCAGATTGCTCAATTTAGTAATCATGATGGAAAAATAGCTACGGGAACACAACACGAACTTTTGTACTACTTGGCTAAGGGGGGCAGAGATTACTTTAAAACAATAATGAACGAGCAGAAGGAAATAAAACTGATCAAAGAATTTAGACCAACTAAAAACCAAATAGGTCCTGTGGTTAGAATTTATCAGTTCCAAAAAAAATATTAAATTTTTGTTAGTCTAAAAAAACAATAATCTTCCTGTTGGATTAGAACCCCCCTAACAGGAAAAACCATTTCCTCACTTACCCTAATAAACTTAAGCTCATCTATAATTTTCCTGTACTCTTCTGGGGTTCTCAAATACCGACCCCTGTCAATTCTTGCTAAAATCCTAGCAGTTAAGGGACTGTTTTTATTAGGTCTTGTTATATCAAAAAACCACAACTCGCCCCTCTCTTTTAACAACCTTATTAGCTCGTTAAATATGGGTATTATCTCTATATCGTTTAAATGATGCCCTGTACCAGCAAACAATACAAAATCGAAGCTTTCCGGAGCAAGTTCTTTTTTTAAAATATCTCCACATATAAAATGCACATTCGAAAATCGTTCCCATCTTTTTTGAGCGTATTTTATACATTTAGGGTCAATATCATAACCCCAATAATCAAAATCTGTAAACGCGGCTGTGGTATTACCGACAGAACATCCAAAATCTAAAATCTTGTACCTAGGCTTATAAACAGATTTATATAATATCTGTTTTTGGCGATCAGCACCAAAAACGCTCTCAAAAATAATCCAAAGAAAAGGTATCTCCGATAGGTAATTTAATATTTTAGAATTCATGTCGATTTTTTGTTGACTTTTCTAGCTATTAAGCACAAATTTCCGGGATGTGTTTTAACCGTAATGTCAAGAAACTTACATCTAGAGTTAATGATGTCCATCTTTAATTTTTTAGGCAATGGAAATAGTCTAGCAATATATCTAAGGCTAAAATAGGATCCGGGATTATAAGAATTTACCACATCGAAGCCGTTTTTTATCAAAATAGAACGCATAGTATCAACCCCATACAGATAGGGATGCTCTATATCATATATTGGGCTCTTACCTTTGAGTATTTTTGCTGAAAAAGAGTTCACATTGTGGTTCATTAAAACCAAAATACCCCCCGTCTTAAGAATATCGTAACAAACAGATAGGAACTTGTTGGGATTCTGAATATGGTCAAAGACTTGGAATCCAGCTAACATGTCAAAACTTGCTGGAGGAAATATATTATCCTTTAAGACTGTGTTTTTTATTAGAGGCCTTATGTGTTCCTCTGCAAAGGAAATTGCATTGATACTGGGTTCCACACCTACAACATTTTTAAACCCCAGAGACACTACATCCTTGAACAAGAATCCGTTCCCACAACCTATTTCTAAAAACGATTTCTTTTTTTCTAGATATTTTACCGCCTTAAAAATGACGCTCATATAAGTCCTGGTGAGATTTTCTAAAATATCTTTGTAAGTAAAATCACTTCGTCTATATAAAAGTGAGAGAAATATGGGATTAACAACTTCCAAAGTACGCACCAAATTACACTTTACACATCTTACTATAGTTCCATGTACACGATCAGGTAATCGTCTTGCAGAAAAGTTTTCCATATTGATATCGGAATAATCGTCTCTTAATGTACTATGAAGTAATATTTTGTAATTTCCTTTGCAATTGCAGATTGCACAACTACTCGTATCTGCAGACATTTTATCTAATTTATTTTTTTTGCTTTTTGTGGTCATTAGTTATACTTTCTATAATAGAATAAGGTCTATTTTTCACCTCTTCAAAAACCCTTCTTAGGTACTCGCAAATAATACTTAAAACAACCAACTGCACACTTCCAATAAATAACACTGCCACTAATAAAGTTAAAAAACCCCTGGGGGTATCTGGATTGAGGAAATATAAAATTACATAAAACAAAATCGCGACAAGAGAAACAAAAACTCCAAATAGTGCTGTATAGAAAACCCATTCTAAAGGCGCGTACGAAAAGGAGAAAATTGCTTTGCGAACCCAAAAAATTCCTTTCCAGATACTATTTGTAGCTACTCCAGAACCAGAAAATCGTTCGGGTCTGACATAAGATATACCAATTTGTTTAAAACCAACCCACGCCCTCAAGCCACGTATAAATCTGTCTTTTTCGGGCAAATCATTAATACAATCAACCACTCTTCTGTCCATTAAAGAGAAATCTCCCGCATCCATGGGAACCTTAACATAACTTAACTTATTAAATAGGACATAAAAGCTGTGATACGCAAATTCCCAAAACTTCCCCATGCTCTTTTCCCTTTTCTTCCTGGAACCATAAACAACCTCATAACCCTCTAACCATTTTTTAACAAAATCCACAATAAGCTCTGGTGGATCCTGTAAATCCCCATCCATCAATATTACAGCATCCCCCACTGCTTGTAACATCCCTGTAGTAAAAGCGCTTTGAGCCCCAAAATTCCTAGAATGTGTAATTACAGTTAACTTTTTATCTTTCTTGGCTAATTTTTCCAATATTGCTTGAGACTCATCAGGACTGGCATCATTTACATATATTATTTCGTAATCAGAGGTTACACCGGTCAATACCTTTGTGAGCCTTTTATACAATTCTTGTATATTACCTTCGTCTTTATAGGCAATCGGTATAACAGAAATTTTCTTTTTGGTAAGCATAATCGTTAAGAAAAACTATAGCCTTTCCATTTTAGCATGAAAACTTTCCAATCTGGATAAAATTTTAAAGTAAAGATCGGAAGGAAGTAATCTAATCGCTTTAACAAAGAAAAACAATAACGCAGGATAGAAATACAAAACTCGTGTCCCTTGAATAGATTTTAAAATGCTGGAAACCGCATCCTCAACAGAAAGTGATAGAGGAAAACGCCTCTTGAATGGGGTCATCCCAGTCCTTACAGGACCGAAAAATACAACTTTAAAGGAATAATTACAGCCGTATTTCTGATGTAAACTTTCGAAAGCAATTGACAAAGCCGCCTTACTCGACGGATATCCAACGCCTTCGACCCCACTACCTTTAAATGCAGATGATGATGATATGGCAATAAACTGCGTTCTTTCACGAAAAATAGGTAACAGTTCTCTAATTGCATATAATATACTAAGAAAATTGACATCGAGTATCTTCTTAGTAAGCCCCACATCTAAACCATCAGCTAAATCGTTTTTTAAAATTGCCGCATCAAAAATCACCACATCTGGTATAAAATCAGCTTTTTTCATTTGAGAGACAAAAATACCCCATACCCCGTCTCCGGAAACATCAAAGTGACTATAAATAAATAATTTGGAGTTTTTAAGTTCCCTTTTAAGGTCAATCAAAAGATCCTCTCCTCTTGCGATACCCCAAACTATGTGCCCCTCTCCAATAAGTCGCTTAGTAAGTACCCTTCCAATCCCTGAGGAAACACCTGTTATTAAAAATTTTGACATGACCTACAATATATATATTATTGAAAATAAATACAACAGTGTGATAGCATCACCCGTAGTATCGATTGGAAATGATATGCTTATGTTAATGTTAAAAGAACAAATTAGAAATAGAAGAAAGATAATTGAAATAACCTACAAAGCTAATGAAAGCCACTTAGGTTCTTCCTTATCCTGTGTAGATATTATCGAAGCGGTATATCAGATAAAACGAAAAGAGGAGAGATTCATCCTAAGCGCAGGACATGCTGCTTCTGCTCTTTACGCTGTTCTTGAAAATCATGGTTATATTTTAAGACCAAATCTTGCCCAA
>JAHIUT010000023.1 GCA_018817085.1 Patescibacteria group bacterium
AAAGGAATAAATACAGCAAAAAAAGCAAGTTTCCGAAAAGTATTAAAAAGAGGGTATAAATAAACCTCGGCATACCTCTATTCTACCTTTTTTTTCAATTAGGGATAGACCCGATTCGGGTCTATCCCTTTTTTAAAAAGATTTTGGCAGAGTCATGTTATTTATTAATACTTTGAATAAGTTTTTCTATTTCTACTTTAAGTACCGGCGCTTCGTTTTTCACCACATCCCAAACGATATCGTAATCAATCCCAAAATAGCCGTGTATGAGTTTATCTCTCATTCCGGAAATGGATTGCCAATCTATATGAGACTGGCTGTTACGGAAATTGATTGGCAAGTTTTTAACTGCTTCGCCTATAATTTCTATACTTCGGGTAAAGGATCTTTTTAACGTTTCGTCTTGTAGAAATTCGTTTTTAGAAAGCCCTTTTGAAGCGCTTGAAATATATTCTAATTCATCTCTTATATGTTTCAAATACTCAATTGGCAACTTAGACATATTCAACCTCCTTTCTGATATAAGGCGCAATGTATGGACTAAGAGAATCTGTGGTTATAAGTTCTACTTGTTTTCCAAAAATTTCTTCAAGATACTGGGCAAGGTTAATATAATTCCTAAATGTCTTTTTATCTTTGCGGAATTCTACTAAAATATCAACATCGCTTTTGGCTTTTTGTTCACCTCTAACATACGAGCCAAAAACCCCAATATCAGTAACTCCGAAACTACTTAATTTATTGCTCCGGGCTTGCAACAAACTTAAAATCCTGTCTTTGTCCAATTTTTGTGATTTTAGATGTCGCCTCATATTTATATCTTACTTGAATTATCTCCATAAAACAACAACAGAGACATTTTTAATACTGTCAGAGAAACTTAAAGGTGGAGAGGATTTGATCAAAGGTAGATATTAGCTGTGAACTATATGGATATATATTGACCATAAGGACTTTTTGCTGTCGAGAAAAGGTAATAAAAAATGACTTTTTAAGATCGAACCTTCCGAGATCATCTTCACAATAAAGTAGCGTTTCTAGCCCTTTTTCCGAATCTACTCTTATATCGCTTATTTCTTTTTGTTCACAGGGTTTTGGAGTTGGATATCCACTCGCTATTTGTATCCATGGTCTTTTTAAAATCCATTCTTTCAATGGTTGACCATCCCACTCTAACCAAATAAAATCTGCTTTTAACTGATCTTCTGGTACGGGATACCCGTTGGACTTCCCATGTAAAAGTGATTCGTCGTAGCTAAACAAATACCCGACTTCCGCTCTCCAGTCAGGGGGATATTTGTATGTATAATCTTTTCCGTTATAAATTTTCCAATCCACCGTTGGGTCGGGGGAGGTTGTTGGCGTTTTTACAGAAGTTGAGACGGTCGGTGGTATAGCATCTTTTGGAGATAGGGACACTTGGTATTTCAGACCTAAATAAAATCCAACAAAAGGAAGGAGAATAAACAAGGTACCAGCGAGGATTTTTGATAGGGTTGTTACTGTTGTTAACTTTTTTGGAAGTTCCATTGCTTAAATACTAACTTCAAAAGATGCCCACTGTCAATACATTCAATTAGGGATAGACCCGATTCGGGTCTATCCCTATTTTAATAAATGTTATACTTTTAGTATGAACCACAACGAGGAAATTATTTTAAACAAAGAACAAAAGGAAGCGGTGGAACATAAAGAAGGGCCTATTCTAATTGTCGCCGGAGCGGGTACCGGCAAAACCCGCGTTATAACCGAAAGAATTAAATATCTAATTTCCCAAAAATTAGCAAAACCTAAAGAGATTTTGGCGGTAACTTTTACCGAAAAAGGAGCGGGGGAAATGCTTGAAAGAGTAGATAAAATAATGCCTCTGGGATACGAAGAACCGTGGATTACCACTTTTCATTCCTTTGCCGATAGGCTTTTACGAGAGGAGGCGTTGGAAATAGGTCTTGACCCCCGCTATAAAATTTTAACAAACAGCGAGAGCTATGTTTTAGTTAGAAAAAATCTTTTTAACTTTAACCTCAAATATTTTTTGCCGTTAGGAAACCCCACAAAATTTATAAGCGCTCTTTTAACCTTTTTCTCGCGCCTTCAGGACGAGAACATAACCTGCGAAGAGTTTGGAAAATGGGTGGCAAAAACAAAAGATAAAAACTTTGACCGCTGGCAGGAACTTTTAAACGGCTATAAAGCTTATCAACAACTAAAAATAAAGGAAAGTTTTATGGGTTTTGGAGACTTAATTTTGTGGACTATAAAACTTTTTGAAACCCGCCCGCAAATCTTGGCAAAATACAAAAAACAATTTAAATACATTTTAGTGGATGAGTTTCAAGACACAAATTTTGCCCAATTTAAAATAATCCAAATGCTCGCCCCAAGCAAAGATAACCCCAATTTAATGGTGGTGGGGGATGATTCCCAATCCATTTACAAATTCAGGGGTGCCGCTATCTCTAACATTTTGGAATTTATGGAAAAATACAAAAACGGCAAAAAAGTGTATCTTCTAAAAAACTATCGGTCAACCCAAAACATTCTTGATATGTCGTATAAATTAATAAAATTCAATAATCCCGACACCTTGGAAGCAAAACTTGGCATAAACAAAAATTTAATAAGCCAACAAAAAAGCGCGGGCATTCCCCCTCAAATCCTATACACCCAAACAAACGAGGAGGAAGCCGAAGTTGTTGTAGAAAAGATTATTGAACTTATAAACACTCAAAAATACTCCTATAAAGATTTCGCCATACTTGCAAGGGCAAACAATCATCTGGACAATTTTGTAACCGCTCTAAAAAGATATCAACTACCCTACCAAATAATAGGAAATCGCGGACTTTTTAATCAACCCGAGGTAAGCCAGCTGATAGCTTTTTTAAGGGTCTGCCAAGATTTGTCAGACAACATCTCCTTATACAGCCTTCTTATAGGCGAACTGTTAAACTACGAACATACCCAAATCCTAAAAACTTTAAATATCGCAAAATTAAAAAAGCAATTTCTTTGGGAAATTGTGGAAAAGGACGAGTATTTTTCGTTTATAGTAAAAGAGATTAAAGAGGCTATAACAACTTCAAAAACGCTCTCTGTAAGCGCTGTTTTATATAACTTTATTATAAATACAAAATATCCCGAAAGGTTGATAAAGCAGGAAAGCCTTGAGAATACTTTAAAAATAAACAATTTAAACCTGTTTTTTTCTTATGTAAAAAATTACGAAGGCAAAGAAGGCGATACTTCAATAACCGGTTTTGTGTATTTTCTTGACACTATGCTAGAAGCAGGGGAAAACCCCGCCCAAGCGGTTTTAGAAGATATTGACACCGTAAATCTTTTAACCGCGCATAGCTCTAAAGGCTTAGAATTTCCGGTTGTTTTTATGGTTAATTTAACCGCGGATAGATTTCCCACCAGAAACCGCCACGACCCGATTGAAATTCCAGAAAGTTTAATCAAAGAAACCCTGCCTTCTGGGGATTATCACATACAAGAAGAAAGACGGCTTTTTTATGTTGGAATGACTCGCGCAAAAGACCTTTTATATTTAACTTACGGCAAAAATTATGGGGGTGTACGGGATAAAAAACCTTCCGTTTTTATAACCGAACTAGGATTAAAACCAAACCCACAAATAACTAACCAACTTCCTTTGTTTTCCGCTAAAAAATA
>JAHIUT010000024.1 GCA_018817085.1 Patescibacteria group bacterium
AAGTGAGGATGCCTGCTCAGTTACATAATATGGGCTGAGCAGGTTTTCAAATGATGGAAGTGGTACTTGTGTGACAAAGGGGGACATTTGCGAAATTTGTCTAGACTAAGGAGTCTCCTTGTACAAGGAGACTCCTTTGTTGAATTTGCAAATTGTGGTAGAGTGTTATTAGTTTTTGAATACTTGTCCGTTATTGCGAGGAGAATTGTCATTTCAGCCTACGATCTGGAATCCAGTAGCCGCAGGGCTTGTCCCTGCCAAGTGTAGTGTGGGCGACCACAAGGGTCGCGGCTACAGCTCAAATCAAATCCGCCATGGGCGCGGAGGAAACCCGCCGCAAACACGAAGGTGTAAGCAGGCGGGTAAACCCGCCAGCTGGCGGAAAAGGAGAATGGGGAGAAATGACAAGGGTTTAGTCTTTAGCTTGCGGTTTCAAATATTTTTTTAACTAAATTTGTTCTAGCGTAAAAAGCGCGACTTATTGATCCATGCCCGGGACCTTTTGTTCTTGCTTGTATCCATTTTCCATCCTTGCCGGTCAAACTTTCAAAGCCAAGGCACGCAAATCTTGACCGATATACTTTTTTAAATTTTTTATTGCCGTAGCCCGTGTTACTATTTTCATAATTATTTGATAAGTTTATTTTTCAAATTGCGATCTAATTCCTCAAACCGCTTTATTGATAAATCCAAAAATTTTGAATCGATATCAATGCCGATAAATCGCCGGCCCAAAAGATAGGCGGGCAAGTCCCTAAATACAATATGGGAACCAGCCTCGCCAAGTTTGGCTTGGCGGGCTAGGTGAAAGGAGAAAAGAGATGAAGACGCTATTTTTTAATCCAGTTGGGATATTCCTCATTGGTTTTGTCAAACAAGCCGTATTCAAAGTCCAGCAATTTTGCGGCATATAAAAATTCCGAGTAGAATAAATTTTTCTCCCAAATTTAGCTAAAAACACTTGACACACTCCCCAAATTAAGGAATAATATTCTCAATATGGTAATTCCGAAAATTTTTCCAATAACCAGGTTCATACTTAAACAAATAGAAGAAGATTTGTTTAAGGGCAAGATTGTAGTAATATATGGCCCTCGACAGGCTGGAAAGACCACGCTCGTTAGACAAATTCTGGAGGGGTTTTCCGGAAAATTTTCTTATTTTAACTGTGACGAGCCTGACATCAGACTGGCTTTTGCCGACAAAACCTCTTCCGAGTTGAAACAACTTATAGGTAATACGGATATTGTGGTTTTGGACGAGGCGCAGAGGGTAAAAAATATTGGTTTAACTCTAAAGCTCTTGGTTGATACCTATCCGAATTTGCAAGTTGTGGCAACGGGATCTTCTTCTTTTGAACTGGCCGACAAAATAGCCGAACCCCTTACGGGCAGGTCGTTTAAGTACACCCTTTTTCCGCTTTCCGAAATGGAAATAGTAGATCAAATTGGATTGTTGGAGGCAAAAAGAACTGTAGAGACAAGGTTGATGTTTGGCAGTTACCCAGAAATTTATATGGAACAGGATGTAGAAAAAAAGCAGCGGCTTTTAACTGCGTTGAAAAGTGATTATATGCTGGCGGACATCTTGAAGCATGAAAATATAAAAGGACCCGATGTGCTTTATAAAATATTGCAAGCTATTGCCCTCCAGATTGGCAAGGAAGTTTCATTGAACGAAATATCCTCGCTCGTAGGGGTTGATAAAAGCACTGTGGCGCGCTATATAGATATACTAGAAAAAGGTTTTATTGTTTTTAGATTGGGGGCGTTTAGCCGAAACTTGCGAAAAGAAATATCTCAAAAGGACAAAATATTTTTTTATGATGTTGGGTTGCGAAACGCTCTAATAAACAACTTTAATCCAATGGGTTTGCGACAAGACAAGGGCGATATCTGGGAAAATTTTGTTATATCCGAAAGGTTAAAGCGCAATGCATATAAGAGAGATAGCGCGAATATGTACTTTTGGAGAACATACGATCAGCAGGAGCTGGATTTGATTGAGGAAAAGCAAGGCGGGACAGATGGGTATGAAATAAAATGGAAAAGCGATAAGTTCCGGTATCCCAAAGCGTTTTTGGATGCGTATCCAAATAGTGAGACAACCCTAATAACCCGAGAAAACTATCTGGACTTTGTTACCTAAAGAACGGGATGTTTATGGTGGGATAGTTGCAAGTACCACTTCGGAACCTGCCTGCCGTAGGCAGGGTGGTACTTGTGTGACAAAGGGGGAAAGTCTGGACTAAGGAGTCTCCTTGTACAAGGAGACTCCTTTGTTAAATTTGCATTTTGTGGTAGGACTATTGTTAGTTTTGAATACCTGTCCGTTTTTGAAAAATGTCTGTTGTGTAGCCGCAGGGCTTGTCCCTGCCAAGTGTAGTGTGGGCGACCACAAGGGTCGCAGCTATAGCTCAAATCAAACCCGACTTTCTCAGATGTTGTAGAAAATCTCCCGGCGTGAGAATGCTAATGTTAAAATCCTTTTTGATTTTTTCTCGGTTATAATGTTTCAGATTAAAAGAGATTATGAATTTGCATTTGGAGGATACGGCGCCTGCTATTATGTGGGAATCGTTTTTATCTGAAACACAGTTTTTATAGGTATCTTGTATTTTGCTGAAGTTTTGGTCTAGTTCAATAATATTCAAAGTCTTTGCTATTTTGCTTAACTCTCCTTGTGGCAATTTCATTCTTTTTACAACTATCTGTAATTCTCTAATGGAAAAATTTGATATGTATTTTTTAGTTTGGCGGTTGTTGATAAGCAAATTTGAAGCGCCTGTTTTGGAGATAATGGAGGAAGTAACAGGAGTTAGTCCATCACCACCACCTGAAGTTATCCCACCAACACCACCTAAAGTTATCCCACCACCAAAAGAGG